>JBFIJP010000073.1:0-13247 GCA_041600695.1 Thermoplasmatota archaeon
CCGGTCTCGGCCATGGATGGGGTTGCCCTGCGAGCGAGCAGCCAACCCCAGCAATTGGCTTGCATTGGGGAGAGTTCACCTGAGCGGCCCTGGGCGACACCGTTGGAGCCGGGCACCTGTGTGCAAATCCTTACGGGAGCCTCCCTGCCCGTGGGCGCTGACAGCGTCGTTCCCGTCGAAGATCTGCGCAGCGCGGCCGGACAAATCCAGGTGGGGGCATGCACGGTGGGGGCCCATGTCGTTCCTGTTGGAGCCGCGCACCCCGCCGGCGCGCGACTGGTTCGGGGAACCCACCTGGGGCCCGGGGCCGTGGAAAGGCTCCTGTCCGCAGGCATCGGATCCTTGCTCGTCGACCAGCCTCCCCGCCTGCGCGTGGTTCCCGTGGGGGACGAACTGGTGGCAGGAACCGTCCGCGATTCCGTCACGCCGGTACTCGCACAATGGATGGCCCAAGATGGCCTGGAGGCCACCCGCTGGGAGCCGGTTTGCGACAGGCAAGAGGACGTGCGGTCAGCCCTGGACGGCCCGGAGCCCATCATCATCACAACCGGCGGAACGGGCCCGTCCCACCGGGATGTGATCAGCAGCATCGGCGCCGAGCCCCTGTTTGATGGAATCCACGTGAAGCCGGGCAAGCCGACGAAAGCCTACCACCTACCTGGGAACCGCATCTGGATCGCGCTTCCGGGCAACCCGACCGCCGCGCTGCTGGTCTTCCACGCCCTGGTTCGCCCGTGCCTCCTGTCCACTGCGGGATTGCGCAGCGTCCTCCCGTCGGCCAGGCTGACCACGCCGCTGCCGGCACACCCGGACCGATGGCGCATCGCGCCGGTGCGACTCGATGGCCGCCAGGCGTCACCCTTGCCCGAGGGACCGTCCCTGTCGACCGGGTGGTGGATGCTGGCTGACGCCACGATCCTCCTGCCCCCTGGCGGCGGGCTGGGCGCGGGGGCCCATGTGGAGGTACAGCCGTGGTGATCCTGCACGCGCGCTTTGCGAACACCGTGGATGCAAACGAAGCGCTCGCTACCCTGATGGGGGATTCCGGGGGAGCCATCCACGTGGTGGTCGTTCGGGCCAAGCCGCCTGGTCTGGTTGCCGAGCCAAGAATCAGCGAATCGCAACTGCAGGAGGTTCTGGCCGCGGCCGTCGCCGGAGCGGGCGCCAACCAGGCCCTGGTTTGGCTGGCTGCCGGCACCCTGCCCGCCGGCACGCCCATGGTCGTGGTGGGTGCCGCGGCGGACCACCGCCGGGAAGCCTTTGCCGCCGTGGACGCCGCCTTCGCATCCTTGAAGGGGGTGGTGCGGCGGGAGGATTTGCCGGCCTGATCCTGGCAGGCGGGCGAAGCCGGCGTTTTGGCACCGACAAGGCTCTCGCCCTCTGGGACGGAGCGACCTTCCTGGAGCGGGTCGCCGACACGGTCGGCCGCGCAGCGGACCCCGTCGTCGTTCTTGCCCGCCCCGATCATTGCGACGCATACCGAAGCCTAGTCCCCTGGGCGGATATCCGCCCTGACCCGAGTCCATTTGGCGGACCGATTGCGGCCCTGCACGGGGCGGTTCCTGAGCACGGCCACGTTCTCGTCGCCCCCGTGGATGCCCCCGGGCTTCGCGTGGATGACCTCCAGCGCCTACAAGCGGCGGCCGCCCGTCGCATGGCCGTTGCCAGCATCGAGAACCGGCCATTGCATGCGCTCTTCGCGGGACCCGCAGGCCTGGTGAGAAGCCGCCTGCCCGGCGCCACCCGACTTTCCGACCTGACCGCCCACGCCGTCCGGGTTCCCATGCAAGACCGCGGGCTCAACCTCAACCTTCCCGAACCGGAGCCAACGCCGGACCAGGAGGACCACCTGGGTTGCTGATCGAGTTGGCGTTGTTCGTGGTAGCTGCACTTTACAGCAGCACCGGCCACGGGGGCGGTTCGGGCTATCTGGCGCTCTTCATCCTGGCGGGCACAGCCGCACCGGACGCGGCGGTGATGGCGCTGACACTCAACCTGCTCGTGGCCGGAATGCCGCTGGCCACTTTCCACCGAGCAGGAGGCGCCGCACCCCGACTGCTCTTGCCACTCGTCGTGTGCAGCATTCCCTTCGCTTACCTGGGTGGCCATGTGCCCCTGTCGGGCGCCGCGGTGGCCTGGATCATGGCGCCCGCACTCCTGATTGCCGGGGGCCTGCTTGCATTTCGGCCGATTCCCAAGCCGCGCCGGGTGGGGTGGATTCCGCTGCTCGCCGTTGGCAGCGGCCTTGGCTATCTGGCCGGAGTCACCGGCATCGGGGGCGGCATCTACCTGACGCCGATTCTCCTCATGACCGGGTGGGCCAGCAAAAACGAGGCGGCGTGGACCAGCGCGGCCTTCATCCTGATCAACAGCGCCACCGGCCTCCTCGCCCGGGCGCCAGCCCTCTCGTCGCTGCCCACGCTCCTGGATCTGGCGGGGGTCGTCGTGCCCGTGCTGCTGGGTGGGTTATTGGGCTCCACCTGGGGCGCTTTCAAGTTCTCTCGCGTCGCCTTCGATCGGGCCATGGCGACGCTTCTGGCGCTCGCCGCCTTCAAGCTCCTCTTGGCGGCATGAATTCCCATCGTCCCAGCCCGAAGGCCGGGCGTGCCCCGGCGCACCCGTGCGACATCCAACATCCGACCCCCCGACCCGTGGGGCCCGTCGGGCCCCTTCGGCCCGCCCCAGAGCGCATCTTGCCTACAGGAATACGCCCTCGGCCACAGGCACCACGCGGCCGCCCACCTCGACCACCATCACGTCGCCGGGCGAGGCCCGGATGTGCAGGCGGCTTGGGCGCTGCATCTCGAGACCCTGCTCCACGACGGCGTCCACGGTGGCGCCGCCGAGGGTCTGGTAGTGACTGAGGTAGGCCGCCAGGCAGCCGTTGGCGCTGCCGGTAGCCGGGTCCTCAGGGACGCCCATGCCGGGTGCGAACATGCGGGCGTGCAGGTCTGCATCGCCGTCCGTCTGGCGGCTAAAGAGAAGAACCTCATGGGTGTGTGCCCCCACCGGATGTCGCATCACGGCCTCCAGGTTCATGTTGGCACGCCGCGCCGCGTCTAGGCTGGCCAGCGGGACGATGAGAAACGGCATTCCCGTGGAGACCACTTGGCACGGGCCATCCACTTCTGCGGGGTCCAAGCCTAGGAAGCCCGCGGCGTCGGCGGCCTCCACCATCGGCCCGAAGGCCGGCTTTGGCTGGGTCATCCAGAGCGCCCCACCATCCTCGCGCACCGGTACGCGGCCGACGCCCAAGTCCAGTTCCAGGGGAAAGCCCACACCATGGATCTGGCTGATCACCCAGGCCGTGCCAAGCGTCGGGTGGCCTGCGAAGGGGATTTCCTTCTTGGGCGTGAAGATTCGCACCGGCCAGGCGCCCCCCGCGCCCGCCTGGGCTGCGACGAACGTCGTCTCCGAGTGGTTGGTTTCCCGCGCGATGGCCTGCATGTCGGCCGCGTCCAGGCCTTCGCAGTCCAGAACAACAGTCAGGGGATTGCCCGCCAGGGGCTGCTCGGCGAAGACGTCCACGACGCGGTAGCGGCGCACAAACGCGCCAACGCGCGGCGGGAAATGGGCGTTGCCTACGCTGTGACGGGCCGAACGATGCGGGCCCCGTGGGGGTCGACCCGCGCTTCAATGACCTCTCCCACCGCCTCCAGCCCGGTGCGGGCCTTGCGCAGCGTTGCCTCCTCCCCGGTCACCCAAAGCGTCGATCCCAGCATGCACTGACCCCACTCCAGGCCGGCCAGGCTCTCCCCCAGGTGAGTGACCGTTTCCGGCAGCAGCCCCAGCCCCAGGGTGAACGCATGCGATTCCTCCAAGAGCCGCGGCCACGCCTTGGCGCGTCCGGCTGCCAGAATGCGGTCCACGGCAGCGTCGCCCAGTTCGCGGGTTCGCGCCCGCCAGGCGTCGTCCCGAATGATGCTGGCCGTCGGGATGGGTTCACCCAGCACGCAGAAGAGAAACCGGGTGTCCGGCGGCGGTTCGACCCGCATGGCCCACCCCTTGGGCGGACAGCCCGGTTTGAGTCGCAGTTCGGCAGCCCCATTCCAGGAGCCAATGGCATCCCCGAGGCCCGCACCATTCTCCACCTCGGCGACATGGGTGGCTTCGAGTGCCGCCTCGGGCTCCAGATCCAGCAATTGACAAGCAGCCAGGCAAGCCGACAACGTGCCGGCAGCACTCATGCCAAAGCCCTGGCCCTGAGGCAAATCCAGTTGAATCTCAACCCGCAGCGGTTGCTCGGCCATTCGACCCAGCGCCTGGCGCGTCACGGGCGCAGCGCCGATCTGGCCATTGATGGAAATGGTCGTCGCATCATCGGCGCGCTGAACGGTCGCCGTGGCACCTCGATCCAGGCACCAGCCGGCGCCCCGGCTTCCCTTCTCCAGCGGGTCGTCCGCTTCGTCGTGCACGGCAAAGAGGCCGCTCACGTGCGCCGGCGCAAAGGCCGACGACGAATCAGACCCGGTCATGCCCGGACCACCTGGGCCGCGCGGCCAAAGCTGGCCACCCGCTGCACGACCTGACGCAAAACGTCCTCCTTGGAGCCGGCAATGGACTCGTCGCTGTCCGGCCCCACCAGCAGCACCTGCGTGTCGGAGGCCCCAAAGGCCTCGGCGGTGTTGGCGACGACGAATTGCGCGCCGTAACGCACCAGGCGCTCCCGGGCACGCACAGCCAGGGCACTGGCGTCGCTCTCGGCCTTGAAGGCCACCAGCAGCGCCTCGGGGGCGGCCTTGCGCACCAACTCGATGACTTTCGAGAGGGGCTTCATGCGGACCACCATTTCGGCCTTCTCGCTGGCAATCTTGCTGGTGGCCGGCACCGGAGAGTAATCGTTGATCGCCGCGGGCATCCAGATCTGATCGAATTCATCCAGACTGGCCTCGCGGGCAAGGCGCATCAGGTCGCCGTGGGTTGCAAACGACGTCGTGCGCTCCCGCAGAGCCTCCGGAACCGGCTCCGTGGCGACCCCCTGCCAGAGGTGCACGTCTGCGCCGGCCCGCAGCAACTCCAAGGCCAGAATGTGGCCGCTGCGGCCACTGGACCGATTGGTGACCACGCGAACGGGGTCAATGGGCTCGGCCGTGGCGCCACTGATGACCAGGGCGCGGCGACCAGCCAAGGGCCCGGGGCGGCGCGGGTCATTGGCCAGCCGGTGAATCACCGCCTCCACGATGCGTTCCACTTCGGCCAGCTTGGCCTTCTTCTCCTCGTGCAGGGGCTCCACCCACGTGACGCCGAAGTCCTCCACCAGGGTTCGTGCGTGGCGGCCGACGGCGGGATGATCCAGCATGGCCTCATGCATGGCCGGGGCCACAACCACGGGGGTCCTTGTACCGAAGGCGACGGTGGCGCAGGTGGTCACCACGGTGTCGTCGATGCCCATAGCCATCTTGGCAACCGTGTTGGCGGTCGCCGGTGCCACGAGGAGCAGGTCGGCGCGCCCGGGCACGTCGCCCAGCAAGGCCACGTGCTCGACAGCGCCCGTCAGGCGGCGAATCGGCTCGTGGCCCGTCCCGAAGTGCAGCGCGTCAGGATGGATGATGCCCGTGGCGGCGTCGGACATGACTGGAATCACGTCCGCGCCGTGGCGAATCAGTTCCCGCGCCAGCTCGATGGTCTTCACCGCTCCAATGGAACCGCACACCGCCAGGACGACCTTCCGGCCGGCCAAATGGTCGGAAAGGCTGCCCCGGATGTTCTCAACCGGATGCACGATGCGGCCAGGCGGAGACCCGGCTTAAAGCCGGGCCCCCGGGCCCCCTTTTACGGCCCCGCCACAAGGCCTTCGACGAGGGCGCGCAGTTCGTCCAACTCCGCGCGCAGTTCGGCGTTCTCCCGCTCCAGCACATCGACGCGAGCATCGACGGGGCCGCTCCAGTAGCCCGGGTCCACCTTCACCAGGATGGAGCCCACGCCCACGCCGTCGTAGTGGTCCAGCGCGTAGCCGACGATCGGGCCCGATGATGTCGCAAGAGCGCCTACGCCTGGAAGCGCTCCGATGGTGATGGGGTCCCCGGGCTGGATGGCGCCGTTCTCGGCGCTCACCAGCGTCGGAACACGCCCCGCCAGGGCGATGGGCTCGGCTTCGCCCGTTGCATCGAGCACCGACTTGCCCATCGTTCGCCACGGGGACGTACTGACCACGCCAAGCGGCACCCGGCCGCCAGCGATCGCCGGGGCCAGCACTGCAACCGTGTGCTCTTCGGCGCCGACGGTGATATCTCCCGTGCGCGGGTCTGCGGCGTCACTGACGTAGGTCAATGTGTCGTCGGTCGCGTACACGATCTGCCCCGCTTCCACGCCTGACGTTGGGTACCATTCAGCCAGGTCGGCCGGGGCGTCTGAACACGTAGTCAACATGTGATCGGCGAATCCAATCCCACCGAGAGCGGTCCGGTCGCACAACGTGCTCGTCGTCTGTTCCATGATGACATCGAAGCCCAGGCTCCCATCCACGCCCAACGTGTCCGAAATCTTGAACCAGTCCAGTTCGCCCTCAAACCTGAGCGATTGCCCACCCCCATCGAACAAGATTCGATCCGTGATGGCGTCATCCAAATCGCCGCCAACCGTGATGTCACCATCGGCCTCGAAATGCGTCGACAATCGGAAGGTGTCCCATTCCGGATCGTATTCCAGCGAGTTGTCGCCGCCGTCAAAAAATAATTTATCAAGCGTCGAGTCAGCTGTCGAACCGCCGATCCGAAGATTGCCCAGTACGGAAAAGTCGTCCGTCACGCGGAATTCATCCAGTAAGTCGTCCCAAAGGAAACTTTCGCCGCGCGGATCATCCTCGTCATAGAAGTAGATAATCTGCGAGCCGTCCTGGCCGGCCGAAAAATGACCATTCATCAGAAGAAGTCCATTCAGATTCACGGTGCCTCCAACTTCCAGGTCGGAGCCAACGAAAAGGTCGCCCGCGTTTATCATGGAGCCAGACCTTGATTCGGCGCAAACGGACGAACACATCCTGTTGTAGCGTGTCCCGGCCTCGGCAAGCCCTATGGAAATCGCCCCATCGATTGCCACCCCGTCGCTGATGAGGAATTGATTCTCCGAATCATCCCACATGATCTGCTCGCCGGCCCGTTCGCCGGCGTCGTAGAAGTTGATCACCTGGTCCCCATCTGCATCGGACCCGGAAGCGCCTTCCATGAACAATTGCCCAGACAAATGCAGATCCCGTCCAACCTCAAGTCGATCTTGGATGTAAACGTCGCCGCCGTTAATGAGAGTCGCTGAATCCGTGGTCGGACAAAAGGTGGTGCAGATGCGAGAGAACCCAACCGGGTCGCCGGCCAGTGGGCTGGCATCGATCGCTCCGTGTATGCGAAGATCATCGTTGATGGAGAAGTGGCCGGAGCCATCCTCCCAACTAATATGATGACCCCCGGAACCGAAAGACAAGAACGAGCTGGCAGAGCCTGCGATGGTCATGTGATTCGGCACTTTGAGAGGGCTTGAGAAGGCAAAAACCCCTTCACTATCATCCCACGTCAGGTTTTGACTTTCAGCGGCCGCGAGTCCGTCGAAGAAAATGACGTCGTCGTCAACGGTGTCATCCAAGCCAATTCGCAGATTATTGAAGATTGTCAGATCATCCGTGATGCGGAATTCGTCGAACGTGTTTTCCCAGGAGATTGATTCCCCCATCTGGCTGTCATCCTCGTAGAACCAAATTCGCTGCGTTTGGTCACCTCCTGGAGCGTCGTTTCCTTGCATGAACAGTCGGCCGCTGAGGTACAATCCGCTGCCAACCTCCATGTCGAATTCCGTGAAGACGTCGCTGGCGGCGCTGATTGCACCGCTGGTTGGGCCGGCGCCGCAGGTGCCCTGGCAGAAGCGGTTGTAGCCAACGGGTGGGTTGGTCAGGAGCCCCACTCCGAGCGGACCGTTTAGGGCGAGCTCATCACTCCATTCGAGGCGTGACTCGGAATTGTCCCATTCGAGTTTTTCGACGCCATCGAAGGTGATGGTGTCATCGTCGCCGTCGCTGAGTGATCCAATTTCCAGATCGCCGGCGAGATCGCCATCAAAGGCGGCCCCGGCCGCGACGCACGTGACCGCACCTGATGCGTCGACGGCGCCCATCACTTGGTCGCTGAGCGTGCAATCTGCTGCCTGGATGCTGGTTCCGTCCGCGCCGTCGGCCCCATCGGCGCCAGGCGCACCATTGGTCCCAGGCGCGCCGTCCGCTCCGGCGGGACCGGCGCAGTCGGCAACGTTGACCGTGCCGTCTGCAGTGACATCCTCCGAGACGAGGTCGGCAACGCCGTTCTCGTTGAGGTCCCAGCAGTGGATGCCCGACCCGCCGGCAGGGAGATTGGTCAGACCGCTGCCGTCGCCAACGAAGGCGAAGGCTGTGATGGTACCGGTGGCATCGGCGTCGCCAGCGATACTGAGTGCCGAGGTGGGCGCATTGGTGTTGATCCCCACCCCCCCTGCCGCGGCGATGAGAAACTGGTTGATGTCGCTCGAGGCGAACGGCGCAACGCCGTCGTTCCAAACGAACGCGCCGTCGTGCCCGGCGGTGGCGCCGTAACCGGCCGCCAGCGAGTGGGCGCCCGCTGCGCTGTTGCGCTCGCCGCCAAGGACCGTTGCCGCGGTGCCGCTTGCGACGTTGCGGTCACCGCCGGCGACGGTCGCGAGCCGGGCCGTTGCCTGGTTGCGCTGGCCACCCGCCACGCTCGTGTAGGCGCCCAAGGCGTCGTTGTTGCGCCCGCCGGCGACCGTGGACCCGACGCCGTCGGCATCGTTGGACGCCCCGCCCCCGACGACGGCCGCCCGACCCACCGCCGTGTTGCTCTGGCCACCGGCGATGGCTGCCAGGGCCCCGCTGGCCGCGTTTCCGTCGCCGCCGCCGATGACAGCGTCCGTTCCGGTTGCCTGGTTGGGATTGACGTGGCCAGCCATGGCAGCGGGTACACACAGAGCAAGTACCGCCAGGGCCGCCAGGGCAGGATTGATTCCTTTGGGTGAATAAAGTCTATTTCTTTGCATGAGCCAACCTCCGATCAGATCGGGCACCGCCGGGTCGGCACAAAAAGGCCCCGGCGGGTCGACATCCAACCGCCGGCCACGTTGCCAATGCCCTTGAGCCAAGACCCGATGGGTCCAGTGTGCAGCCGGTTACCATACACGAACTCGAACCCTTCAATCCAGAGGGAGCCACTGTGGTCGCCGCCTTCCCGTCTGTGGGGCTGGTGGCCACCATCGCGGCCAATTTCATCATCGACTCCCTGGATCTGCCCCAGGTGGGCATCCTCGACGGCGAACGGTTCCCCACGCTCTCGGTCGTCTGTGACGGCGCACCCAGCCACCCCGTCAGAATCCACGCCGGCCGCTACAAGGCGGGTGACGAGGAGCGCAGCATCGTCGTCTTCCTTTCCGAATTCAGGCCTCCGGCTGACCTGGTGCGCCCCGTGGCCGAGGCCATCTTGAAATGGTGCCGCGAGAAGGCCGTCGGCCTGCTCGTCACGCCCGAGGGCCTGCTCGTCGAAGGTGAGGGAGCCGAGGACAACATCCTGGAAGTCTACACCATCGGTAGCACGGAAGCGGTTCGAGACCGCCTCAACTCGGCCGGAGCACCTCTGTTCAAGGACGGCGTCGTCGCGGGTGTGACTGGTGTTCTGCTCAATGGCGGACGCCGCGACGGCGTGGATGTCGCGGGCATCCTCGCCGAGGCAAAACCGGAGCACCCCGACGCGCGCAGCGCCGGCGCCGTGGTTGAACTCATCGCCCAATTGACGGGTGCTCCCCTGCGGGCCGAGGATCTCTACCGCGAAGCGGACCGGTTTGAGGGGCGCATGATGCGCTTCCTGCGCAGCCAAAAGGCGGCGGAGTCCATGCTGGAGGGCGGACGCGCCAGCGGCGACGCCATGTTTGGATAGCAGATCGCGGCGTTCCGCTCTACGCCGGCCGCCGCCGAACCAAGGCCTCGTACTCAGCCTCAACGGCGATCTTGGAGCGGTCCTCGGCCTTCAGGCCCTGAAGCTTGAACGTCACGATGCCGCAATCGGCGCGGTCCGGGGAGTCCCGCTTGGCGAGCACTTCCGTCTTGGCGTACAGCGTATCGCCGGGGTAGACGCCGGCCATGTGGCGGGCCTTCGAGATGCGCAGGATGCGGGCCGCGTTCTCCGTCGTATCCTGACTGCTCAGCCCCATGCAGATCGACAACACATACGTCCCGACCACCAGCCGCTCGCCCCCGGTTTGCTTCTGCATGGCCGGGTCGTTGTCGGTCAGGTGCTGATTGAAATGAATCTGCGCCGTGTTGAGCGCCTGGCAGGTCGCAATGACGTGCTCCGAATCCGGAATCGTCCGCCCGCGCGCATGCAGGAGGACATCGCCGACCTGGAAGTCCTCGAAGTACGTGCCGGAGCCGGTGAGGTGTTCAAGCGCCTGTGCCATCGGGGTCCGGACGGGCCCGGGATTGAAAGGGTCACCGTTGGCCGAACGCACCAGCGCGTTGGCCTCACCACCGGGCCAATGCCAACAAGTGGTCCAGTGGAACTAATATGCAACGGCGGTTTTCCAGTCGTCATGGTACGAGCCCCCCTGCTGGCTGCTGGGTGCCTGGCCGCGTTGATTCTCGTCCCGGTTGCGGAAGCGGGGCACAACCCCCCGCACCGGGCAGAGACATTCATTGGCGATGCACGGGATGGTGATGTTCAAGGACCCGACCCACGGAAAGGCCCCGGGCGCCCAGACATCCCACATCCCGGACCCACCGTACCGACCGACCCGGCTGCCTACTGGGAATGGATCCTCGATCAAATGCCAGCAACCATCGAACCCAATGACTCACTATGCCCGCCGCTCGATGACCAGTGGTGCAATTTGGGGCCCTGCACCAAGGCTGTTCACACGGATGATAACACGGCTCCCGTTGAAAACGACGGCTCGACGACCGAATACGAGTATTACGCGTACATCGGCATCGTTCCGGCCGTGAATGACGATATGTATCCACCATCCGATTTTTTGGCCAACGCCGGTATTGTGATTCAATTCGGTGCGAGCCGATGCCCTTACGACCCGTAGGTGACCGTAATGCGACTATTATTCCTCCTTATGGCCCTCTCCGCGCTTGCGGCAGCAGGATGCGCCGGTCCCGAGGATGACGAAGCCCCCGGGCCGCCCGAAAACGAACCCCCAACAGGCGGGGAACCACCGCGCGGCCTGCCACGAGGACCGTCAGTCAATTTCACGGGTTTTGACATGAGCGAGTGCGACGTGATCTGGGGGACGTTCGACTACCCACTGGGTGTGCGGCCATGGGACCTCCCGTCGACATGGGGCGAAACCTACCTCAATCGCTACAAGTATCTTTCATTTCAGTGTGAGCGCATCAGTTGGGGCCCGCATGAGCCGGGACCAGTTCACTTCCTTGTGGGTGGCCCCGACGCCTCGGGCGCCCCTCGAAACTGCGATTCCACCGACTGGCAGGAAAACATCATCATCACCGAATTCTACATTGACGATCCAAACCTTGGGGGACTTCTGGCGGCCGACTTCGGATGGCCCGTTCTTGCGGCCGACGTATCGTACCAACGCGACACAAACGGGAACTTGACGGAAGATACACTCACATGGCAACCCCAGCCGGGCGACACGAGCACCATGGTGTTCAACTACCCTCGAATTCCGGACGACGAGGGACATGAATCCTGGCGATTCCTCTGGTACAATGCCACAACCATGTCCGCACTCGATATGGAGGTCACGCGATGGGATGTCAACCCCGATGTCACGGTTTCGTACGGCTGGTTCGGCGATCCATCGCCCCTGGCGCAGAGCCCCATGTCGCAACGACCCGGCGGTGGCGGCTCAGCACATAAATTCTCGGCCCAAGGCGAGGTGACAACGTGGCCCAATCACGAATGCAAATCCTCCTGATTCTCGTCCTGGGCATTTCAGCCCTCGCGGCGGGTCACACCCCGGTGTCGTTTGATAGTGGGGCCCGGGTCGAGGCGGAAGCTGGCAGTTTCCAAGGGCAATGGCTCGTCATTAGCGGCGCCGCCGAACTGGCAACCGAGCCAGCACGGGTTTCCGGTTCGGATACCTGGGCCCGGCCAACTGGACGCCAGGTTTGGACAGAAGTGGACACCTATGGTCTGATATTCGGCCCGGTAGGTGGGCTCCACAGTCCACAGGAATTCGAGCGCGCCGGAGAAATACGGTGGCACGGACTGGATGAACATTCTTCGATCTACGTCGTTGGTGACGACGTTCATGTTGAAGTGGGAAAGACCAATGGCCGCCTGCTGGCTACGAATGATGCCTGCCCCCGTGACTACCTCACCGACGAAGAGCAGGAACGCGAGCTTTTGCCCCTCGGCTGTTCATCCAGACAACCGCAGGCAGCCTACTCTTCCCACCAAGAGCAACCGGCTCCCTTTACAGCACGCATCACCAACACCACGTTGGTCATCACCCACCAAGTGCTCGCCACCTGCGACGACGGACAGTCCTGTCCAAGCGGACGCGATCGCGGTGAAGAACGCATCGAGGTTTCGCCAGACGATTTCGTTGCCGTCAGGGAGTACACGCACACACATTATCGCCTGGCGCCTACGACCGTATTGATCCGCGGCACGGCCAAGACGTTGGCCGTGGGCGGCCCAGAAATTGACGCGCATGTCGCTGGCTCCATTCGGCTCCCGTTGGCGGCAGGCAGTGCTTGTGATGCTTCGCTCCAATGTGTCGAGGCTGAGGATCAGAGCGTGCGCGTGGCAGGACACGTTTCGTTGCTTTCCATCGTGCCCGCGCCCGGGGGACGACTGGGTGGTGAAATTTCGGGCGAGTTTGCGGCGGTTCAATTGGATTCCACCCCGATTCTTTTCGACCGCTCCGTGGGTGTCGTCGCAGCCGTTGGCATTGTGGCCTTGCTTGGTGCCGCAGCCAAGGTTCTTCTTGGTGTGCTGGCAACCCGCACCCAAGACGACCCGCTACGCCACCCGAACCGGCGCGCCTTGCATGATTATATCGTCGAAAACCCCGGCGCAACCTTCAGGGAATTGGTGCGCGGCACCGAAATTCCGGCCGGCACTGCCAGGCACCATCTTGGCGCGCTGCTCGGCGGACAATTGATCCAGGAGCACGCCCACAAGGCGACCCTCCGCTACTTTGACAACCACCGTCGCTACAATGACAACTGGAACACCGTGGTGTTGCTCCGCGAGCCGGACTTGAAGCGACTCCACGAGTGGTTGTTGAACCACCCAGGCTCGGCCCAA
>JBFIJP010000074.1:0-13200 GCA_041600695.1 Thermoplasmatota archaeon
ATTTGGATTCCAGGATTCCCATCATGTCGCGGTCGATGGTGTTGGTGGCGACGAAGTACCAGGCGTTGACGTGGTCGGTTTGGCCGATGCGGTGCAGGCGGCCCTCGCATTGTTCGTGTTTGGTGGGCGTCCAGTCCAGTTCGATGAAGGCCACATGGGATGCGTGCAACTGGATTCCGTCGACGCCGTAGCCGGTCGAGTCCATGGTGGCCACCAGGAAGTCGAAATGGTCGAGCGAATCCAGCAGGGCGCGCCGGGCGGCGTGGGGTGTGTCGCCCGTGATGGTGGCCACGCGGCCAGGGAGGGCCTTGGCGAGGGCTGCCACGACGTTCTTGTGGTAGGCGAAGAAGATGACTCGTTCGCCGCCGCCCTTGAGGGTTTCTGCCCATTCGGCTGCGGCCGGAATCTTGGTGAGGGCCGCCTCCCGCCGCAGCCGGGTCAGGTGTTGTCTGAACTGGAGTCCGAGTCCTGTGCCGGCCACCAAGTCAGTCGCGTCGCGACCGGCTTTCTGTTGCCAGTCACGGATCCAGGCCAGCATGGCTTTCTCCCGTTCACGGTAGGCGACGCTGCGTGCCGGGGCCACGTCGATGCGGGTGCGCTCCAGAGGCGGCAGGTCTTCCGCGACGTCCTCCTTGGTTCGCCGGATCATGCAGACTTCCCGCAGGCGCGTGTTTAGCGTCTGCCGGTCGAGGGTTTGCAGCGCCCGTACGGCGTGCACTTCGGCGAGCGGGCCCATGTCGCGCCTGTACCAGTGGGGCAGGACGCCGCGGAAAATGTGCAGCACTTCTTCCAGTTGGTCCAGGAGGCGAAGCTGGTGTACCAGGTCTTCCCGCCGGTTCTTGATGGGGGTGCCGGTGAGGGCCAGACGAAGCGGCACGCCGTCGGCCAATTCCAGCGCGAGTCGGCTGCGTTGCGACTCAGGGTTCTTGAAGAAGTGGGCCTCGTCGAGGACGACGGCGCGGGGCCGCAGGTCCTTCAGGTCTTCGATTTGGCGGCCCAGGAGTTCTGGGTTGAGTACGGTAATGTCGCAGCGCCCGAGCCGGTCGCGGCCCTTGTCAATGACTTGGACGCTGCGCCACGGCGTCCACTTGAGCACTTCACGCTGCCAGCCGAGCTTGACGGCGCTGGGGCACACGACGATGCAGGGGTAGGCTGCGGCTCGCTCGATGGCCACGAGGGCTTGCAGGCTTTTGCCGAGGCCCATGCTGTCTGCCAGCAGGACCCGCTGCCGGTCCAGCATGTAGTCGACGCCCCGGCGTTGGTAGGGGCGGAGCTTGGCGGCCAGGGCCTCGGCACGCTGGGCGGCCGAGGGCAGGCCGACTTGGGCGCCGTGTGCGGCCAGGTTGTCCCGGGTTGGGTCGTCCACCTCGACGCGGCGGGTTTCCACCAGGTACGCTGCTGCGGCGATGCCCGCCGCGCTGGATTCGAAGGCCCACTCGTGTTGTTCTAGGTCCCAGGATGGCTCGGCGAGCCCACGGGCCCGCAGTTCGTCCCGCACGTCGGGCGGCAGCGGGCGGGACAGGCGGTAGCCGTGGGGGGTGGCAACGAGTTTGGGCATGCCCAGTTGGCGGCTCCAGTCGGCCTTGGCAATAAAGGGCGCCCTGCGCGCCGGTGGCGCATCGGGGGTCGGCGTGGCGCCGGGCTGGGGGCCGGGGTGGCAGGGGCCGGGGGAGGCTACGCGGGAAACCAAGGCGCGGCAGGTGTCGCGATGAACCATGGCGTCAGCGTGCGCAAAAAAGGCCTGCCCGCGGCGGGCGTCGGTTCTTGACGGCTGGACCCGGCGGAAGCAGCATGCTTGGATGCCCCCCAACCGGTAGATTCATGAGGCAATGTAATTTTTAAGCGGCAAGGAGACATGAGAATGGCAAATCATCCACTTGCCCCCAGCGTAGCCGATCCCCGGAACTCGGCCAACCCAACTCGCATCGCACCCAAATCACAGGCGAACGAACACATCATCGCCAGGAGATTTTAGCATGCAGACCCTAGCGAGAAAGGCAGCCTTCGCGGCAGCCGACAGCCTCCGCTCAGATTCCAATTTCGGAACCGTAATCGCCAACGAAGGCGACATGTTCGTCATCGGCGCACCCTTCGACCGGGAAAAGGGGCACCGCGCTGGCGCCTTCTACGCGTTCAAGAAGACCGCATCCGGCTTCACGCAGTTGGCCAAGCACACCGCCCCCGACGGCCACGACTGGACCCAACTCGGCGCTGCCGTTGCTCTGCAAGGCAACACACTGGCGGTGGGCGCACCCGGCGCGGGCCCCAACGGCATCATCAACGGAGGCGTGTACATCTACACGCGCAGTGGCGACAACTGGACGCTACAGAGCACCCTGTTCGCACCAGATGGCGATCCCCGCGAAACCTTGTTTGGCAGATCCGTAAGCCTGGATGGCAACACGCTGCTCGTCGGCCGCTCGGGGGACAACTCCCACGGTGGCCAGAGTGGCAAGGCGTACATCTACGAGCGCGACGGGACCGAATGGAAACTGAAGCACACCATTCTGGCCGACCAGCCGCGCACGCTGTCCTACTTCGGCCACGCCGTCGCTTTGCATGGCGACACGGCGATCATCTCGGCGTTCCAGGAACGCGTCGGGACCTATTCCACGGTGGGCGCGGTGTACATCTTCACGAAGAACGCGGGCCAATGGAAGCAAAGCGCGCGCCTGGCACCTCCCACCGATTCGCCCTGCAATTTCGGCGAGCGCATCGCCTTCGACGGCACCACCCTGGTGGTCGGCGCGCCCCAGACGAACGGTTACACGGGTGCGACCCACATCTACGTTCGGGACGCCAGCGGCAAGTGGGTTTCTCAGGCGAACCTGGCGACCCCTGAGGACCCGAGTCGCGGCAGCAACAGCCAGTACGGTGCCAGCCTGGCTCTTGCTGGCGACACGGTCATTGTGGGGGCGCCGCAGACCACCGACCACCGCAACAAGCGCGTCGGCGCCGGGTTCCTCTACGTGCGAAAAGACAACCAATGGTCGCTGGCGGCCAACCTTGACCCGCACGTTGATGGGCGGGGCGCCGGACTGGGCCTTGCTGTGGCAGGGGACTCGATCCTTTGCGCCAACACCTCGGAGAACGGGGAGGCCATCATTGGCCTCTATCCCGGTGGGCAGTTCCTGACACCTTCCGTTCCCGCGCCCACCCTGGTTCGCATGGGCCAGACCCCCGCGTCTCCCGGGGGCGTCATGGATTCGAACTTCGGCGCCGCCATGGCCACAGCGGGCAACATCGTAGCCATCGGAGCGCCCTTCGATCCGGCCATGGGCCACAAATCGGGGGCAGTCTTCGTCTTCGAGAAGACCCCCGACGGGTTGGTGCAGCAGGCGAAACTGATCCCACCCAACGGACACGAATGGGGCCAGTTCGGCACGTCCGTGGCGCTCAGCGGCAAATGGCTAGCCGTCGGCTCCCCCGGTGGCGGTCATGACGGGGGCAACAACGGCGTCGTGTACCTGTACATCCACCGTGGCCACCTGTGGTGCCTGCACGGCTGGCGGCTGCCGCCGGGCAGCGATAAGAAGGAGAGTGACTTTGGCAGTTCGGTGGCCTTCGACGGCGACACGCTGCTGGTGGGCCACAGCGGAGACAACTCCGGTGGCAGCCAGAGCGGGGCGGCGTACATCTACAGCCACGAGGGCTCCAAGTGGCCCAGGCAGGCCATGCTGGTGCCTGAAACGCCCATCGCCCAGGCACGCTTTGGACACAGCGCGGCACTGTCCGGCAACATCGCCGCCGTCGGCGCACCCTTCGAGAGCAATGACAAGGCGAAGTCCGCGGGGGCCGTGTACGTGTTCGAGAAGAAGGATGGCGCCTGGAAACAGACCGCCCGCCTGCTGCCCCCCGAGAACGTGCCTTGCAACTTCGGCGAGCGCATTGCGCTGGATGGCGACACCCTCATCGTTGGAGCCCCACAGACCAACGGCTACACCGGCGCTGCCCACGTCTTCGTTCGCAACGCCGCCGGAGCCTGGGTTGCCCAGGGGCGGCTTGACCCGGAGGAGGCGGCTGCCAACTCCCAGTACGGCCTTGGAGTGGCCATCCGGGGAGATCTCGCCGTCGTGGGCGCACCCCAGACCACCGACCACCGTAACATCCGCACGGGGGCCATCCATGCCTTCCGTCGCAGCAGTGGCCAGTGGAGCAAGGCAACCCGGGCCGAAGCCGGGGAAGTTCGTGGCCTCGGCGCATCCGTAGGAATCACGGAAACGGTGATCTTCGCCACGCAAACGGCCACCGACGGCACCGGTACGGCGGGCGAGGTTGCCCTGTATCGGACTGAGTAGGCGTCGGCGGGATGCCGGGGCGTGCAGGACGCGCCCCGGCACCCGCAATGGGCCGCTTCGAATGGCCTGCGGGGGGCCATGACTTTTTCCCGGACCCGGCGTCGGCGGCGCGTGGAGACAAACATCCCTGAGGCAGAGGCTTTCAGCTTCTGGACACACGCCGTGTCCGCGGCGGCCGCCGTCGTGGCCCTGGTCTTCATGGTGCTGCGAGCCGACGGCGTTTTGGAAACCACATGCGCCGCCATCTACGGTGGAACCCTGATTCTGCTCTTTTCAAGCAGCTCGTTCCACCACACGGTCGGCACCATGGGGCCCAAGTGGCACGCCGTCAGCCGCCGCATGGACCACATCGCGATCTTCCTGCTCATCGCAGGCACCTACACGCCCGTGACCCTGCTCGTCCTGAGTCCCGGCTGGGGCTGGTCGATCTTCGGGGTTGTGTGGGGGCTCGCCGTCGCCGGCACGATTCTCAAGCTCTTCAGGCCCCACACGCCGCGCAAATTCACGGTCGCGCTGTACCTGCTGATGGGATGGGTGGCCGTGGTGGCGGTGTGGCCCCTGTCGCAACAGATGGCGGGCCCCGCCCAGGCGCTCATGGTCTTCGGCGGCATCGTCTACTCCGTGGGCGCCATCGTGTACGCCCGCAAGAAGCCTGACCCGTGGCCTCAGCGCATCGGATTCCATGGTCTCTGGCATGTTTTCGTGATGGTGGCCGCGGCCTCTCACGTCTGGGCGATTTGGGCGTATATTCTGTAGTCTGGCCAACAAGCGTTCGACGCGCTTGAAATAGGGCGGGGGCATTGGGGAACAGCCGCAAGGTTCATAGGCGACTATATGCAGACACATAGCGCGGGTATGGCCACAACGATCCAGATCGACCCAGCGACTCGGGAGAGCTTGGCTCGGCTCAAATCATCACCTCGGGAAACCTATGACGAACTGCTTCGCAAGTTCCTCAGCTTGATTCCTGAGGGAGACGAAGACGGTGCGTACACCGACGATTTTCGCTCCGGCTTACTGGAGTCGATGGTACAGGCGCGGACTGGAGATACGTTGTCGGCCGACGAGGTAAAGCGCCGGCTGGGCCTCTGATGTGACGTGGCGCCTTGATTTCACATCGCAGGCGTTGGGAGACTTGCAGCGCCTGGACAGGGGCGTGCAAAAGCGCATCGTGAAGAAGCTGGAATCCTGCCTTGGCGAGCCGTCAAGAGCCTTTCGCAAGCTTGTTGACAATCCCCAGTACCGCCTGCGAGTCGGAGACTATCGCGTCTTGGCACTGCTCGAATTCCAGGGCAAGGTCGTCGTGGTGCTGCGAATCGGGCACCGGTCAGGAATCTATAAACCATAGGGCATGCCAAATTCGCTACCCATGACGGTTCCGGCGTGGCTTGACTGGACGGGCGCAATCTTGGCACCGGTTGCGACATTGCTGAGCCTCGGCGCTCCGACTGTGGCGTGGTGGCTGAGGCGCCCCGTGGTGGGAATTTGCGGGGCCGAGCATCGGCCGTACAGCGTCGCCAACGGCCCGCGCGATCGTGACGGAAGTCGTACAGAACATGAATTTCGCTTCATATTGAAGAACAAAAAGGACGTGGACATCGAAAGATTGCATGTACGGTTCACGGAGATACGGGGCGCGGGCGCCAGGCGCCTGGCATTTGCCATACCCGAGGCGGATAACGAGGCGGAGCTGCGGACAATCGACGTCGGAGTGCCGCCAGGGGATCGTGCTGCATTGGAGGAGATCTTCACTGGCGAGTCCAGTGGGCGGCCAACGGAAGGAACCGGTTGGCTGCGATTGGATGGCTACGGCCAAGTCCAGATTGACTGGCGGCCCGCACAATGGGAAGGCTGGGAGGATCAGTTTCTGGTGATTGGCACCCGGGCAGGTCGCCGAAAATCGCGTGATGCATTCTTTTTGACATCCAGTGGTGGGGCGAGGGTGCCGGTATGGCGGCTTGGATTGCGGAGGAAGATGCGGCAATGGTCCCGACAGGAAATGAAGTCAGATTGCGATGCGGCTTTCGCCCACGACCCGGGCCTCGCCTGACGCGTGTTTTCTCTGACCCCAAGCCACGCTTTTCGTGGCATGCCGTCTAAACCTCAACGTGGACGACCTCATCGCCAAGGCCAAGGCCATCAAGAGTGAGCACAAGGCACTCGGCGTGGTGTGCTTCGGTTACTTCCGCTACCGCAACGCCCGCTTCGGCTGCGCCGAGGTGCACCAGGCCATCCAGTGCCTTGGCCGGGCGGGCATGACGCGGGCGCGAGAGGTGGCGCAGGAGGACGGCTACACCATGGTCCACACCATGACCGACTGCGCATTCCTCCAGCGCAAAGGGGTCACCCGCGCCGACGCTCTCCGGGTGGCCCGCCGCATCACCAACGCCGTCGGCGTCCCCATGGATTTGGAGGGCGTCTACAAATGGGTGGTTTTTCTGCCCAGCAAAACCCACTCGAAGGCCAGCGACGTCGGCGTACCCAACCGGTATTACGGAAAATTCCAGGACGGAACCATCAAGGTTCGCGGTATTGAAGTCCAGCGCCACTCGACGCCAGCGTGGATCTTTGACGTTCAACAGGCCATGCTGGATGTCCTCTGCGAGGCCGACGACGCAGCCGGTTTCAAAGCTCGAATTCCCCGCGCCGTCCAAGTTGCCAAGAATGCCGCCGAGGATCTGCGCGCCCGCCGGGTGGACCCCGCCGAACTCGGCGTCATGGTGCAATCGACGCGGGCGGTCGAAGAGTACCAAGCCAATACCAACACCAAGGCCGCCCTGCGCCGGCTGCGGGACAAGGGCATGGAGCGGCGGCCGGGGGAGTACGTCAAGTACGTCGTATCCCGCACGGACGGCCCGTGTGAGGGCCGCGTCGTCCCCGTCGAACTGGCCGGCGACGAGGGCTGGTTCGGCAGCGGACCAACCTACCACGTAGACGCCTATCTTCGCCTGCTCGCCCGTAGCGTCGAGACGCTGTTAGCGCCGTTTGGGTACAAAGAAGATTACGTGCTGTCGTGGTTGCAGGGACGAGCCCCCAGCCCCCTCGTGCCCACGCAGCGGCGTGTGGACGTGCCGCCGAAGCCGGAATGGGTTTCGGCGTAGCGTCGGCGAATTAGCGAATGCCGATACATGTTCTAATGGATTAATACGCCCCGACTCATTGTCTTGCCTAACCATGCGTTTTTCCATACTCCTTGCCGTGACCCTTGGTGTGAGTGTTGCGGCCGCTGCGCCATCAAATGCCCAGGGCATACCCCCTGCAGAGCCGCCTCCCGGGCCGGGCGTTTGCCCTCACGAAACGGACGCCCCCATCCTCTATGCCGTGTGCATCGCGGCCATAGACGTGTGGAAACACGAATATGCGTTCCTGTACACGCTCCTGAGCGAGTGCGTTGACACGCCTTCATCCAGAAACCCGACTGAAATCGGGGGATGGGCATCCGTTCCATCGCTGTTTCCTCCCCGTGCTATCATCACCATCTACTTGCTCCCATATGACCAAGCGCCCAGTGGAAACCTCATCGCCCAAGGAGGGTATCAACGTGTCATTGTTGATGGGCAATGCTAGTTGGCTGGTTGTTGGCTCGCTAATGGTGGGTGTTCTGGCGTCGGGTTGCCTACAAGCAAGCCCCGACAGTCTGCCTCCGCCGGCCATCAAGGAGGCGCCCGAGCAGCCGCATGAGCAGTCGCCGGAGCAAACTAAACCCACCCCCGCGATCCCGCCGGCTGAAGAATCATGGTTGACTCAATTCGTCTTGGACGATTGCGCCGGATGGACTGGGGGCCTCTACATCCGCAAAGAGATCCACCCGGCCGTGGTACCGCCCGAGTGGCAACTCAACAATACCTTCGGCCTGGCTCACATTGCTTACTGGGTCCTGGATTGTCATCGCCTCAGCGCCGCCCCCCTTGAGCGGCCAGTGCGATTGGTCCTGGAGACCCATGGCCGGGCCACGCCGCCCCCTGCCTGTGAGGACCCCGCCGACGAGTACTGGTGGCTGGTCAACCGCGCCTGGATCAACGACCAAGAAGCCGCCAACGTCTTGATGCCACGCACGGGGATGCCGCTACAGGTTGCTCCGATTGAAGTCCATCGCGACGAATTAGGCGTCCAGCGAGCAACCGCTACTTGGGGCCCCAGCGACGAGGCGAGTCAACTCTCGTGGGAATGGCACGACGACCCCAGCAGTCCGCTCCCGGTCCAGTGGGGATACTACTGGTTTACCGAGGAAGGCGTCGCTCACGCCGCCTTCAACGGCCCGTCCAAAACGACCAGCATCAAAACAGGCAAAGTCGTCGGCACGATCGCGCCAGGCCTCTTGTACCACGAAGCCATTGGAGAACACTTCGCTGGAATAGGCGACCCCTCCACCACGACCTACGATGTCCATGTAACCTACTACAAGGATCTGTTATGCGAACAACCGCGCTAGCCTTGGCTGGAATCCTGACTGCCGCGTCGGCAGCAGCGACAGACTCATCGATTGGTTTTCGCGGACCCGCCCAACTGTATGGCCCGACCTTCTCATCAAACGACACCTGGGCGTTCGTCTCGTCCTCCAGTGACTCTTCCGGCGAAAACACAGCAATTCGGTACGAGGATTTACACTATGATTTGCGCGGGAGGCTACCCTTATGTTGCCGTTGATGCGCGGTGCTAGGCCATCCTCGACCATTGTGATCGTTGCGTTCGTTGCCATTCACTTCGCCGGCTGCATCGATGATGGAACGACTTCCGAACCTGATGAGAAACTGGTGCCACCACCCCCCGATTCCGGGGGCCCGTCTACGACAGCGCCACCCCCAGCCTCGCCGCCACAGAATGAAGATCCTCTTCTGCCGGGCCTGGTTCAGACGTTGCAGTTGACGGGCTGCGACCAGTGGGATACCGGCATCTACATCCGCAAGGAATTACACCCGGCCCGAGTCCCGCCGGAATGGGAAATCAACAATACATTCGGCCTTGCAGATATTGTCTATTGGATTTGGGATTGCCACCGAATCTCCGCTGGCGTCATGGAACGCCCCGTGAAGCTTGTTCTTGAATTGCACGGGCATGGCAAGCCTCCAGCGTCCTGCGAAAACCCCGACGATGAATACTGGTGGATCATCCATCGCACCTGGACCGACGACTCAGAATTTGCTCAAATGCTTGAAGAACGGATGCATCTCAGATCTGAGGTCGTTCCGATTTCCGTGTCTTCGGACGGCACCGGGGCAACTTTCGATGTGGTCCGATGGGGAGAGCCAACGACCGAATCAAGCCTCACATGGGAATACGTGGCCGACTCGGAACCCCCCGTGCCCACGATGTGGGGATTCTACTGGTTCACGGACACCGGCGTCGCGTACGCCCAATTGGACGGTTTTGAACAAGGACCCGGCCCGCATACGCTCACGGTTTACGGGGATATTGCCGCCGGCCTGCTCTACCACGAAGCCATTGGAAAAACCTTCATCGGCACCGGCGACATCGTAGAAGCGGAGTACGAAGGCCGAATCACCTACTACGAGGACCTTTTATGCGAGTGGCCAGCGCGATAGTTGTACTGCTGGCAATTCCCGCCGCGCTCGCAAGCCCCCTGCAGCAAATTGGCTTCGAGGGGCCAGCTCAACTCGAAGGCCCAGAGTTCTCTGCAACGGGTTCGTGGGCATTCATCGTTTTCGCTCAACCAAACTCAGCCACGATCGAGGCCAAGACAAGTTCCCCGGCGAAGGCCGCCCACCATGAATCCCTGTTTCGAGAAACCAACGTGCCCCCACTGCTCGATTCTCGTGACCGCGAGGACCTGCCGCCCGGCGATCCTGAGCCCGTGGGGCCGTTCCAGTTCCAGGCGACGCCCCTCGGATGGGCGGGGCTCTATCTCCACGCTGCCGACCTGACCCTTTTGGCCAACGGGAATCGCTCTTCGCTGGACGCCTACCCTACGAATTATTGCACAGGCCTTTTCCTGGATCACGACCATTCCATTCACTCACTGTTTCGGCGCGGCCACTGCACATCGACGGACCATGTGTTTCTCAAATTGAGCGTAGCCGACGGTCCGATTGAGATTTCGCTCGCGGCCGCCGCCTTGAGGAGCCTTGAGATGTTCAATTTCGAGGTCTCATGTGCGCCCGGGCGCGAGCCCGAGTGTCCTACCGGCGGCGGGCCCACGAACCTAGCCAGCCAATCAGTGGGCCCCGCCACGACGCATCTCTACACGCACCGGTACGACGAACTCATCCTCGCCGGAGGGACCGCCCATATCACGGGAGTGGCAGCCATGGTGGTCATCGGCGGCGAACGGATGAACGTCACCGCATCCGGCGGAGGACGGCTCCCTGGCGTGGACGACGAGACCTGTAGGCAACTGGGCTGTACGCTCGAAGATCGCCCGACCCTCCGGTTTCCCGGGGCAGTGGCGCTTACAGATCTTCGCATGAATTCAGGGAGCCACAACCTGCATGCGGTCGTACAGACGGATGCCAATTCAGCGATTCTGGATGAAGCGGTCATCGGCTGGGCCCCCGACGCAACAGCAGCCGCAGTTGCCACCGGACTCCTCGCCGCGTTGGCCATCGGAATAAAAGCGATGGTGGGGGTGCTGGGACAATCGTCGTCGAAACGGACCCTTGCCCATCCAAACCGCCGCCGCCTCTTTGACTTCATACAGTCAACGCCGGGAGCGACGTTTCGCGAAGTGGTTCGAGAAACTGGTATTCCCAGTGGAACCGCACGACATCACATACAAGTGATGTGCCAGGCGGGGGTCATCATCGAGCGGCAGCATCGATCCACGCTGCGCTACTTCGACGCCAAGGGAGACTATGCGGATTCGTGGAACACCACGGTCATCCTGCGAGAACCTGACCTTGCCCGACTTCACGGCTGGATGCTTGCCAATCCCGGTGTGTATCAGAAGGATGTCGTCGATGCAGCCGGTGGGTGGGGCTGGAGTCGCAGCACGACGCAGCACCGGCTGTCTCGGTTGGTTGACGAAGGGCTGGGTATCATGACGCTACAGGGTCGCCTCAAGCGGTACCATGCCGTATCCCACGCGCCACTTCCGTCAGCCCGCCCTTCGGGCGCGCACGGTTCAGCGGCATCGCAGGTGGCCTAGGGCGTGAGCATATGTTGTTCAAGCCGCGCGATGGGGGCTACGAAGCCTGCAACGCGGCCAAGTCGCTGACTCCGAACTGCTCCAGGACGTCCATCATGTCCTGAACGACGTATTCGTTGACGATGTGCCCGTCACGAATTCTGTCAAGGGCAAGTCCATCCATTCGGATCTTTTTGCCCGTGGGCGGGATGCCCATCCACGTGCCCTCGTGGGTTCCCTCCATGATCCAGTGGGCGGCCCGGTCGTTTTGTGCGACCCCAGGCGTGGTCCCCGTAACGCCCGCGAGTAGGCCGCGCCAGAACTAACTAGACAGAAATGTTATAATCGGTGATTTACTTGTGCCAGAGTCGACCGCCGGCCAAAAAAGGCGGTCGAATCTCCGCATAACGCGGGCCTTGAACACACGGGTTGGTTGGTGCCACGTACCATTGGCGTTCATGGCTTTTCGGCCCAGCGTAAGCTGTGGCGACCCAGACAAGGAGATGGAGGCCATGGTTGGAACAAGACAAAATGAAACGGAATCGAGGTTTGACCGGCGACTGAGGAGCCGAAGCATTCTATTGATGGGCATGATGGTGATGGCGGCCATTACCGTCATTCCGTCGACCCCGGCCCTAGCCATGGCAGAGGCGACCAAACTCGTGGCGTCAGACGGCCAGTTGAACGACCAGTTGAGCTACTCGGCGGCCATCCATGGCAATACGGCCATCGTGGGCGCCCCCGAACACAACCTGTATGGCCGCAACAACGTCGGCGCGGCGTACGTGTTCACCCATACCGGCGGTGTGTGGAGCGAACAAGCCAAACTGACCGCCAGCGACGGCTGGGAAGGCCACTTCTTCGGTTGGTCGGTGGCCATCAGCGGCGACACCGCGGTCGTGGGGTCCCGGTACGACGACGAGAACGGCCTCCATGCTGGAGCGGCCTACGTCTTCACCCGCTCGGGCACCACATGGACCGAGGAAGCCAAGATCACGCCCAGCGACCCCCAGCCTCGTGACGGCTTCGGCTACGCCGTTGCCATCAATGGCGACACAATCATCGCCAGTTCGGCCCTGGAGGATGAAGTGGGCGGCACCGATTCGGGCGCCGCCTACGTGTTCACGCGCTCGGCCGGCTCGTGGACCGAGCGAGCCAAGCTCGTGCCCCACGACAGCGGCTACAACAACGTCTTCGGCCGGTCGATTGCGATGAGCGGGGACACGGCCCTCATCGGGGCCTCCTACGATGATGACCTCGGGGTGAATTCCGGTTCGGCATACGTGTTCGTGGGCTCCGGCAGCAGCTGGACCGAGCAGGCCAAGCTGCTGGCCAGCGACGGGGCCGCCATCGACACGTTTGGCTGGTCCGTCGCACTCGACGGCGACACGGCCATCGTCGGCTCCCTCAGGAACGCCGCCAACGGGATGTCCGATGCTGGCGCCGCCTACGTTTACACACGCAGCGGAACCACGTGGACGGAGCAAGCCAAACTCACTGCCAGCGATGGCGCCAGCCGTGACCTGTTTGGCACGTCCGTCGCGTTGAGCGGCGAGACCGCCGTCATCGGAGCCCCGTGGGCGGACGCCGCCGGCACCGATTCCGGCGCCGCATACGTCTTCACGCGCTCCGGCACCACCTGGACCCAGGACGCGAAAATCTTGGCCAGCGACCTGGCAGCCGGCGACTGGTTTGGATATGCCATGGCGCTTGACCGAGGCACGTCCCTCATCGGCTCCCGTTATGACGACGACGCTGGCAGCAACTCAGGCTCTGCCTACATCTTCCTGGCCGACGGCGACGGTGACGGGGCAGCCGATG
>JBFIJP010000075.1:0-13091 GCA_041600695.1 Thermoplasmatota archaeon
CCGCGGCGTAATCGTGATTGGAAGCACTCTCTGGGTAGTCGTTGCAACTGTGCTGAATTTGCAAGTCACCATACCCCACCAGGAAAGAGCCGGCGTACACGCGGGTTGACTCGCTGCGGTCACCATTCCCGCCGGAGCAGCCGTCGTGGGCGTTGTACTCGCTGTGGCGGGCGTTGGCGAACGCCTGGATGGGATGGATCCTGGCCTCCGCGTACTGGACTCGGCTGCTGGCATCGTAGTCCCGCGACGCACTCACTTCGCAGTAATCCCAGAGGCCGCCGGTGGCGTAGTGTTGGGCACCCATTGAGTACATCATGAGGCCTGTGAACTGGGCCCCCTCGGCCGATTGGCAGTCGTTGGTGGCGTACTGAATCAGATCGATACAGGTGGCGGTCGCGCCCGTGGGGTCGGTTACATCACACGCGCTGGCCCCCGGGGACGCAGCCAACGTGGTCGCCAGCAGGAGAGCCGCCGTCAGGAAGGTCTTCATTTCTTCACCAGCCCCAGCCAGAAGGATGAGGGAATCTGCCAACGCCCTCGCGGTATAAACGCCTTCACGGGACTTCGGCAAAGGCAAAGCCAACCGGCAAGAGGCCGGCACACGGCAGCGAATGAGGGTGAAGGGCTCTGGGGGGCCTTGTAGGTAACAGCAAGCAGACTCGGCCCGCGTGGACGGCAGCCAGAGCGTGTGGCGGTAACGTTTGCGCCCGTTTGAGCATGTCTTGACGAGCAGGCGCGGCGAACCATGGGTATGACTTGGCAAGAGCAGTCGGTGGATCGGGCGTTGGCCCAGTTGGCCATCCAGCACAACCTCGAGGTGGGCGACGCGATCCTCCAGGGCACGCGTTTCAGCATCGCCCACGGAGGCCAGGTGCCTTCGGGCGTTACGTACCTCATCATGGACGGCGGCCGCATCGTCCAGCGGTGTACGCTGGAATTCTCGGACACCCTGAACCGGCGCACCGTTGGCGCGTACAACGGCTCCCGAAGGCTGCGCCACCGGATTGTCACCAGTCGCAGCGGGTTGCGTGCCGAGGTGGAGGATGGCGTCACCGGGGCCTACGAACAGTTGTCGGTCTGCGTGGGTGCCACGGATCCATCCATGGCCGATTGGACTGTCAACTGATTGGCGGCGCGGAGGTTTCTACTGACTTGTCTATGAAACTGCACGCCCATGTGCACGGGCAGCGTCTCCGGCGCACCCCGTGGGTCAACCGGCCTGGGTCGATGCTGACCACCGGGTTGAAATAGGCGGCGTGTGGCGGGAAACTCTTCGCAGCATGGTCGGCCGGGCCTTTCAAAACGGGGCGACATCGGTGGTTCAGAAGGGTTTCGGCGACGCTCTGCTTGATGCGCTATCGTTTTTATTCGGGAAGCGCAGCCGTTGCGGAAACCGCCTTGGCGCGAATGAAAGAATGAGAAAAAGAAGGAAAAATTAAGAACAATTTATGGGTTTAGTAGATCAGCGTGTCGAAGTTGGCGCTGTCGCAGTGGGCGTAGTTGGCGCCCTCGCCGCTGTGGCCGATGGCTGCGTCAACGGCGACGCGGTCGCCGCCGCGCTGCAAGCCGTCAGCCTCGCCGGATTCGGCGTAGATCCAGTCGCCGCCGTCGGCGATCCACAGGGCGCCAACCGGCTCGGCGGAGGCGTCGGTGCAGTCTGCCTCGGCGTTGACCGGGGCAACCATCAGCATGAGGGCGGCGACGCCCAAAATAACCAGCTTGTTCATTGTATCAATCCGTACCACCTAGCCGATGGTGATGTGGCCAAGGGATTCGATTATTTGAAGCCAGTCCTGAAAGGGGGCCCCGCCAGCGCGTTGCAGGCAGGACTAGCAGGGAAGGCGCTGTGCATCGCCGGTGTTCACGACGCGGGCATCCGTGCCATCGCGCAACTGTCCCCCTGGCGGCGGAGCTCTCGGTGAATTCAGCTTCATACCCGTCGGCGCCTCCGGCGCCCATGGCTAGCCCGGGCAAGACTCGTCAGCACGTGGGGGTCAGGATGTGGCGAGGGGTTTGCAGGCCAGACCGGTAAGAGGTCTCCGGGGACTGGCGCCGACGTGCGGTAATTTAGGCCGGTAGTCTTGCTAAAAAGGGGTGACCGGAAAAGGGAAAAATCATCGAAACGGGTTAGCAGGGTATCTCTTGGTCCGTCCTGGTTCCACTGATGTTGTGGTAGAAGTGGGTGCGGCAGTCCTCGGAGCTGCCGGTGTACTCCCAGTGGCGGACCATGGCGTAGGTGCCCGTCGGGTAGACGCGGAAGTTAACCGATTGGCCGTTGTAGTCGTAATCGGGGTTCGAGGATTCTTGGCTAAAGTCCTCGTTGCTAGCCTGAAGGTCAGATCCGGAGTTTAGGGTCAGAGCCAATATGGCTCCGCGGCAGATGCCGGTTCAATCACTGGTCCTTCCGGGCGACCTGTTGTCTTTTGGGCCGTGGGCGGGGATTCAGGGCTTTGGTGCGTTCGGCTATTTTGTGCCACGGGCGTTTCGTATGCGTACGTCGGCCCGTGGCCGGCGCCGACCAAGACGCACCGCTCATGCCCCGGCCACGTTCGCGGGTGCCGAGGCGAAGGTTCCGCCTGGGGTTCAGGGCTGAAGCCCGCGCCCGATCAATCTGGGGGGCCGTTGGGCCACCGAATAGCGTGCCGCTAGCCGGATCGTTGCGCCAGAAAAGGGTGACCGAAAAAGAAGATGGATTAGCCCCTGGACGGATTAGCAGGGGATTTCTACGGACGACCAGCCACCGATGTTGTGGATGACGTAGATGACGCAGGCGTGACCGTGTCTGCCGTTCTGCTCGTAATGGCCAGCGCCAACATAGGAATTCGTCGGTAGGACGCCGACGCCGGCGTATTCACCGGAGTGGTCGCCCGATTGGCCCGACGACGTGTCGTTGCCGGCGTAACGGCCGGCGCGGACGTCGCCCGCGGCGCCGCTGTAGGCTGAGGCGTACTGGGTGCTGCTGGTGCCGTGGTTGCGGTCGGACTGGTGGTAGCAGAATTCTTGGACGCTGGCGCTGGCTTGCGTGTACGGGCTGTCGGCGTCGTAGACGTAGGCGGCGGTGCCGGTGTCCTGGTAGCCGGCAGATCCGCCTGGGCAGTCGCCATCGCTGGATTCGTGCTGCCCGATGCAGGCATCCTCGAACGTCGCGGTCGGGTCGTCGTAACAGTCGGCGATGGCGCCGGGCGTCGTGATGAATGCGGTGGCAAGCAGCAGGGCTGCGAAGATTGTTTTCATGATTACGCCGGCCACAACTGGAGTTGAGGCCTTTGTGGCACCCCTGGGCTACCTTTAGTTGTATTTTTTATTGAAAGGAACATTTTGTGGCCTGCGACCTCGTTGGCCCGCCGCCACGAGCTACGTTTTGCAGCCGGGTTCGTCGCGCCAGACCGTTGCCCCTCCACCTGCAGCCCTGCACTGCGGTGACTCGCCTGGGTTGGCTAGCGCCCGGGCTGATTTCCCCACACCGTCCGACGGAACTCGCTGCGCGAGAACCGCCATCTCGACGCGGGACTCGCCTGGCCTAGCGGCCGGGTACGTTTCCCCAGACCATAAGCACAAGGCCATCGGGGACAGCCTCGTGCCCTCGCGTGGCGCTCCGTATCGGCCTATCGGCCTGGCTCGTCTCCCCACACCGTCCGACGGCACTCGCTGCGCGAGCACCGCCATCATGTGCAGGGAAACTCGCCTGGCCTATCGGCCTGGCTCGTCTCCCCACACGAGCTTATGCAACTGCACGCCCACATGGACCGGCAGCGGCTCGGACTCGTCCAGGACCCAGCGGGTCAACAGGCCGGGGTCAACGCCGCCCACCGGGTTGAAGTAGACGGGGCACGGCGGGAATCCCTGTTCGCGCAGAACGCCCACGGCGAACTCGTAGTCGGTCCGGTCGGCGATGACGAACTTGAGTTGGTCCGGGTCGCGCAGCACGGCCAAGTTGGCAAGGTCGTTCTTCTCGTGCTCGCCGCTGGACGGGCACTTCACGTCCATGCTGATGCACAGCCGCGCGCGGTCGGGAGCCCCGTAGTCGTTGGCGCGTGAGAAGTCCAGGTTGCCGGCCGTCTCGATGAGCACCGAGTAGCCCCCGGCGAGCATCCGGTCCACGAGATCCCAGGCATCCTTTTGCAGCAGGGGCTCGCCGCCGGTGAAGCACACCTCCTTGGTCGGCTGGGCCGCCACGAACGACATGATGTCGTCCAGGCTGCGCTTTTCGCCACCCTTGAACGTGTACGTGGCGTCACACCAGGAACAACGCAGGTGGCAGCCAGTGGTCCGCACGAACGTCGTGGGGATCCCCATGCGGCGGCCTTCGCCCTGGATGGAGTAGAACGTCTCCGTGATTTGCACCGCTGCCTCCTGGGTCGTCCCACGGGGCCTCGTCCTTCAACCTTTGGGCTGGTCCGCTATTCCTGAGGCCCTTCGGCGGCCTGCGCCTCATGTGACCGTGGCACGCCGAAGAGCAACTTCACTAGGATGGGCACGCCGAACAATCCCAGGGTGATGGCGATCGACAGCCATGTGTTGATGTGCACGTCAAAGCGCGGGTGGAGCAGGATCAGCTTGACTCCGACGTACCCCACGGCCACGTAGGCCATGTGCTCCAGCAGGGGCAGCCAATCCATGACGCGCGCGAGGACCGAAGCCGCCAGCCGAAGGAACAGGATGCCCAGCATCGCGGCGATGATGATCAACGTGATCTTGTCGGTGAAACCAACGGCCACGATGACCTGGTCCACGGCGAAGGCCAGGTCGACCAGTTCAATCTGGATGATGGTCGCCACCAGCGCCGGCACGCCCATGCGCACCAGCCAGTTGTTCTCCATGCTCAGGTGATGATGTCCCTCACGGTGGCGTATCAACTGATAGAAGTGCTTGAGCGCCAGGTAAACCAGATAGCCGCCACCAATGACCTTCAGAATCGGGGTCTTGATGAGCCATGCCGCCAACAGGATGGCGCCGATGCGCAACGCGTAGGCACCCACGAGGCCGTAGAGGAGCGCCTTGCGGCGGTCTGCCAGCGGCAGCTTGCGAACCATGGCCGCCAGGATGGCTGCGTTGTCGAACGACAGCACCGCTTCCAGAAGGAGCAGCGTGACGATGATCGCGATGTCGGTTCCGAGTTCGGTGGCCATCAGGCCTCCACGTACGCGATAGGGTCGGTGGTTCCGGCTGCGTCAAAGCCGCGCCGCCGGAGGACGCACGATTCGCATGTTCCGCACGCCGGCTCGGAGCCGCGGTAGCAGCTCCAGGTCAGGTGGAGGGGTGCCTTGAGGTCGATGCCGGTCTGGACGATCTCTTTCTTGGTCATTTCAACCAGGGGGGCCACGATGCGGATCTTCTGCCCTTCAATGCCCTGCTTGGTCGCCAGGTTGGCCATGGTCTGGAAGGCTTCCAGGTACTCTGGCCGACAGTCGGGGTATCCCGAGTAATCCAGGGCGTTGGCGCCGATGAAGATCGCCTGGGCGCCCACGACTTCGGCGTAGGCCAGGGCGAAACTGAGGAAGATCGTGTTGCGCGCCGGCACGTACGTGGAGGGAATGTGGTCGCCGATGGCCTCGTCCGTTGGCGCGTCGGGAACCGCGATGGCATCGTCGGTCAGTGCCGAGCCCCCGAGTTCGCCCAAGGGAACGTTGAGCACGCGGTGTTCCTCGACGCGGACGGCGTCGGCGACGGCGCGAGCGCTCTGCAACTCGCGGCCGTGCCGTTGGCCGTAGTCAAAGCTCAGCGCATAGACGCGGTAGCCTTCGCATCGGGCGATCGTTGCGGAGACGCACGAATCGAGGCCTCCCGACAGGAGTACGACCGCCTTTTTCTGGCCCACGCGCCGCCCAGACTGACATTGCATAAAAGCGCGGTGGGCGCAGTGGGCACCCCGCTCTTCCGGCCCAAGGTGGATCGGGTGGGGTCGGATGGGGCCGCGGTGCGCCCGGGGCGTCGCCGGGGCTCCCCGGAGGCCAAACACGGACCCATGCGGCCCTGCACCCTTCCGGGTGCAACGGTGGCGTCTAAAAGCAATTCCCGTTCCTTGGTTGGGCCATGGGCTTTCGCTGCTGGTTGGTTAGCCTGCTCTTCGTCTCTCTTCCGGTCGCTCTGGTGGCCCCCGCTGCTGCGGTGGGGGCGGATCACTACATCTCAATCGAGGTGGATTACGACTTGTCCGACCCTGTCGTGATCAATCCCCTGCACCAGACGCTCCAGCCCGGAGACACGTTGACGTGGGACAACATGGAATGGAATCGTTACATCGACATTTTGGATAGTTCTGGAACGCGGTGGTGCCGGCTCTGGGGGGATTCGTCTGGACAGACGGCTTCCCGGTGCACCCTGGACCCCGGGCTTCCCGTGGGTTTCCACACGTATTTCGTCACCCACCAGACGGAGGGGACGCGTGCCGCGTTCCTGTGTGTAACCGAGTCGTCGAGCATTAACATCACGTCCCCCCCGTCGGGGTATGCGTTTGGTGGCTCGGTGGCCGTGACCGGCACGGCGGCGTCCGATCTGGGCATCGACCGTGTCGAGGTTCGCGCAGGTGGTGGCCCCTGGACAGTGGCCGAGGGGACGGCGTCCTGGAGCGTCGTCGTCTCCACCGAAGGCGCCACGACGGGTGCCGGAGAATTGGAAGCGCGCGCCGTGCGACAGCAGTGCAATGTTGCCACGAGCGCCATCGAGGTGGTCATCACGGATACCCCGGTGCTTGATCTGGCCGTGACGCGGATGTATGCCCAGCGCCAGGACGAGTTGCTCGGCAACTACTACTCCATCAGTTGGAGCGCCGCCAACACCGGCAACTCCGGGGCATCCGTGATTGCCCACATCGAGCGCCTGAGCGGCATCGCCTGGATTGCCGAGACGACGGTATCGCTGGCCATGGATGCCTATTCTGCCCGCGACGGTTTCTACGAAAGCGGCCTGCTTCCCTCGGGCATCAAATGGCGTCTGCGGCTGGAGGTGGTTGAGGCGTCCACGGCGGACAACACGCCGCTCGACCACATCGGCTACTGGCCCTACGGGGGTCCGGGTGCGCCGCAGACCATTCTCGCCCGGCGGGCGTCGTTTGGCACACCGGATCTGACGGTGACCGAGGCAACCCAGGTGGCGTGGCAGTGGTTTGGTGCGGAGTATGGCATTACCGGCGAGGGCGGGGTGCCATGGTGTCCGGCTACCGCCGATTTTGGGGCTCTCTGTTATGTCAGCCTGCCATCGGCCGGCCGCTTCGATTACGCGGCGTCCACCGACGCCGCCGTGAGCGGCATCCTGCGCCTGCCCGGTGATCCCCCCGAGTTTTCGATCACGCCCTTGCCGGAGCCCGTGACGGGCACGATCCGGTTTGAGGGCGTCGCCAGTTCCCCGCACGGTGTCCGCTTCCTGGACCTGCGGGTGGGTTCCGGCGAATGGTTCAGCGTGGACCCCCTGGCCCCGTGGAGCCACGCCGTCGATACCCTGGCCCAGCACAATGGCCCTCTCGAACTGGCCGTCCGGGCCACGGGCGAGGACAATTCCGCAAGCCAGGCCAGCATCGTGGTGGTCGTGGACAATCCCTTAATGGCCGACCTGACGCCTTCCGCGGTCACGGTTCAGGATGGGACCCTGACCGACTCGACGGCACGGGTGGTCGCCACCATCAGCAATACAGGCAATACGCCGGCGACCGCGGACGTGATTCTGAGGGTTTATGCCAGCGGCGTGTGGAGCGAGGTGGACCGGCGCACGGTCACAGTGGGCGCTTTCTCCGATGTGGGGCAGAGCCTGCGCTGGCGCTGCGACACCTGTTTGGGGTCCTACAGCGCCCAGGTGATCGTGGATCCCGAAAACACCGTGGCGGAGCGGGACGAGACCAACAACCTGCACAGCACCAACTTGAGGTACCGTACGGTGGGTCGCTAGGCGGATCAGACCGTCAAGCGACGACGCCGACGTACAACCAGGCAATGCCGCCCGTCAGGGGGGTCACCTGGATTTTGGCGAAGTCAGCGGACGCCTGCATCAGGTCGACGAACTGGGAGCCGCACGGGAAGGCGGCCGCGGTCTCGGGCAGGTACTCGTAGGCTTCCCGGTGTCCCGTCAGGGCCCCGCCGACGCGGGGCATGACCAGCCGCGAGTAGAGCTTGTACGGGCCTGCCATGATGCCCCTGGGCTGGCCGAATTCCAGCACCACAACCCGGCCGCCGGGCTTGGTAACGCGGGCCATCTGGGCGAGGGCCTTGCCGGGGTCGTCCACGTTGCGGATTCCAAACGCGATACTCGTCACATCGAAGGCGTCGTCCGGATAAGGCAGGTCCATGGCGTCGGCCTGCTGGAACTCGACCTCAAGTTCCAGCTTGGCGCGCTTGACGATCGCCTCGTCCAGCATGGGCTGGCAGAAGTCGCTGCCCACGACGGAACCCTCCGGGCCGACGCGCCGCTTGAACGCGAAGGCTAGGTCGCCGGTGCCGGTCGCAATGTCCAGCACGGCGTCCCCGGCGTCGGCCCCGCTGGCTCGCACGGCGCGGCGGCGCCAACGCTTGTGGATGCCCAGCGATAGCACCGAATTCGCCCGGTCGTAGCGGGACGCGATGTCGGCGAACATCCGACGCACCTGTTCGCTCACGAGCGCGCCACAGCGGCTCCCTGTTAATGTTTGACCCGCATCCGGCGTCGCCTAGCGCACCCTGAAGTCCTGCATCCACGCATCGAACCTCTCCCGGCTGGCGGCGACGGCGGCGCCGGGGTCGGTGGCTGCTGTGACGGCGTTGGGGGCGCCGGCGTCGGCGGGACCGATGGCGCGCAGGGCGTCGCCGAGGGTGGGTCGCTGGGCCTTGTACAGTAGGCCAATGGGCACACGGCTGCGGTCGCGGGCGACGCGGTGGGCGGCCTCCAGGTCGCTCGGGTCATGGCCGGCGTCGGTGAGGCTGGCGACGTTGTCGCGGAACCAGGCGTACGTGTTGACGTTGTTGTACGTGACACAGGGGCTCTGGATGTTGACGATGGCGAAGCCGGGGTGGCGCACGGCTCCTTCAATGAGGGCCACCATCTGTTTCATGTCTCCGCTAAACGCCTGGGCCACGTAGGTGGCGCCGCCGGCGAGCGCCAGCTCAAGGGGATTGACCGGCTCGGCCAGCGGACCCAGGGGGCTCGCCTTGGTGTGCATCGATTGCGGCGTCGTGGGGCTGGTCTGCCCCTTGGTCAGGCCGTAGACCTGGTTGTCCATGACGACGTACGTGATGTCGGCGTTTCGCCTGCAGGCGTGGAGGAAGTGGCCGAGGCCAATTCCAAAGCCGTCGCCGTCGCCGCCAGCGACCAGGACGGTCAGGTCGGGGTTGGCGAGCTTGACGCCAATGGCTTCCGGCAGGGCGCGGCCGTGGATGCCGTGGAATCCGTAGGTGCGGAAGTAGGCTGTAATGTTGCCCGAGCAGCCGATGCCGGTGACCAGCACGGTGTCCTTGGGGTCCAGGCCCAGGTTGACGGTGGCCGTCTGGAGGCCGCGCAGGACACCAAAGTCGCCGCAGCCGGCGCACCAGTTGGGTTCCTTGCCTTTCAGGTCCTTCACGGTCAGTTGGGCCGGAGAGGCCGGAGAGGCCGGAGAAGGCGGAGAGGTGGCTTGGCTCATGCCGTCACCTCCAGTTGGGCGTGGGCAAGCACATCGTCGCTGGTGAGGGGGATGCCATCGTAACGGGTGGCCTCTCGGATGCGGTCGTGCAGGGGAAGTTCGCTGCGAATGAGTCGGGCAAGCTGGGCTGTCGCGTTGGCTTCTGCCACGACCACGGGGGCCGTTGGCCCCACGGCGGCGGCGAAGGCCTCACGGGGGAAGGGCCAAAGCAGGCGAACGCCAACAACCCGGGCGGCGACGCCGTCGGCGGTGAGCCGGTCTGCCGCCTCGCGGGTGGCTTCCACGGTGGAGCCCCACGAAACCAGGACGATGTCGGCGTCGGCGGGACCGGACACCACCAGGGGTTCGTGGGCTTCGGCCACGATGGCCTGCATGCGGCGCAGACGGCGGTCCACCATGGCCACGCGGATCTTGGGGTCCTCATTGGTGAAGCCCGTCGGGGCGTGCTCGGTGGAGTTGGAGTAGTAAATGCCGCCCGCCTCGCCTGGCAAGGCGACCAGTTGCCGCTGGGAACCGTCGCCGTCGTAGGGCTTGTAGCTGGCATCCCAGGCATTGCTCCCCGGGGCTGCCGCCACACTGGGTCGCACACCGTGCCGAGCCGCCTCGGCACCAGCGTCGAAGGGCCTAACGGTCTGCTTGAACAGGCTGCACTGCTGGTCCAGCGCGACGAAGGCGGGGCAGCGGAAATGCTCCGCCAGCCGGAACGCCTCACTGGTGGCATAGAAGGCATCGGCGACATCCGTCGGGGCAAGGACCACGCGCACGAATTCACCGGCGCCCCCATGCACCATGTGCCACAGGTCCTCCTGGCCGTGCTTCGTTGGCATGCCCGTGCTGGGGCCGGGCCGCTGGCAATCCAGAATCACCACCGGTGTCTCCGTGGAGCCAGCCAGGCCGATGGTTTCCGTCATCAAGGCCAGGCCGGGCCCGGACGTGGCCGTCAACGCCTTGGCACCGGTGAAGCCCGCGCCGATGCAGGCGTTGAGGGCGGCCATCTCGTCCTCCATTTGCAGCGCCGCGCCGCCCAGTTGCTGGAGGCGGGGGGTCAGGTACTCGAGTACGTCACTGGCGGGGGTGATGGGGTAAGCGGCGGCGATGCGGCAGCCAGCGGCCAGCGCGCCCAGCGCGGCGGCTTCGTTGCCGGATAGGAACAGGGCGGGGCCCTCCTCGGGCTCCGGTGCCGCAAAGCGCACACCGCCGAACCTGGCGAGGGCTTCCGTGTGTCCCAACTCCAATGCCTTGCGGTTCTGCGCGACTACGTCGGCGCCCTTGTGCTCGAATTGCGCGGAAACGGACTCCGCCACGCGATCCAGGGCAACGCCCATGAGGGCCGTGGAGGCGCCCAGCGCCACCACGTTCTTGACGCGCTTGTTGCCCGCCTCCTCCGCCAGCGAGGTGAACGGGAACGTCTGAACCTCAGCACCCGTCTTGGACGCAAAGGGCTGGAGGCCCTCGTCCAGCAGGAGCAGGCTGGCGCCATCCAGCCGGGCGTCGATGCGTGGCAGGACCGTGTCGTTGAACGCCAGGGCCACATCGATGGTCGACGGCGGGCACAGGCGCCCCTCGCCCGTGAGGCGCACCGTAAACGTGGTGTCGCCACCACGGATGCGGCTGGGGAAATCCCGCTGCGTCGTCGGGCGGTAGCCAGCCGAAGCCAGCGCGCGCGAAAACGCCTCGCCGCCCGACTCCAGGCCCTCTCCCGCCGTCCCGGCAATCATCCAGGCAACGCCATGCCTGGCTGTCATGCCTGCGGCTCCTTCTGTCGTACGCCCGCCGGCGCGCCCCATCGTCCCATGGCCGCGCCCACCGGGCCGTTGCTCATGAACGCTTGGTCCGGGAATCCACCCCGGGGGTCGCCCCTGGTTCAAGGCACCGCTCTAGGGCTCGCAGCGCCATGCGCTGCCAAACCGGCCACAACGGGGCCAGGAGTCCCGCCGTGGACAAGCCGACCACCCAGGCGTTGGCCGGGTAACCCGCGTCCTCGACCACGCGGTGCACCACGAAGGCCAGCAGCGTCAGGCCGGTGAGAACCAGCAGCGCCGGGACCACTACTTGGGAGTGGGCGTCGACGCCCGACAACCGGTGGCGCAACACGGCGTACGCGACGAACAGCGGGAACACCACGGTCCAGGCGCCCTCGATTCCGGTCGACGCCTTGGTGTAGTCCTCGCCCAAGGCGTACAACCCGAACAGCGCCCCGACCGCCAGCAGCGGGAACAGGAAGACCAACAGGAAACGACTCAGATCTCGCTTCACCTCCTCGTCACCCGTCACCCACGCCGCCCGTGCCAGGGCAGCAAACAGGATCATCAAAGGCCCGACGGCCACCACTGCCAGGGCGTGCGCCACGAAGGCAAATCCCGTGGCCGACTGCTCGCCGAGCAGATCGATGAACAAGAGATCCTGGGCTGCCACGTACCCAGGCAGAAACGAAAAGCCCAGCGCCATGACGATCAAGGACCGCCGCTCCGGGCCCTTGGCCGCCCGCAAATAGTCCAGGCCCAGTTGCAGCGCCACCACCGCCGACACCAGATAAGCGAGGCCGGCAACCACGAACAGCGGGCCGAACCGGACGGTGTTGGCAGGTGGCCAAAACAGGCTCTGGTCCACGAGGAACATGGCCGCCAGCACGATGCCGGCCGACGCATTGGTCGCCAGCAGCAACGGATGCAGAACGCCCGTGATGCGAGTCGCACGATACACGCCCACGAAGTACAGCATGGCAAACGGGGTCGCGATCATGGCCAGTGGATACAGCCACCGGGCCAGCGTTCGCTCGCCGCCGTACAGCAGTGCACTGGCGATGTTCAAGACACTCAACACTACCAGTAGGACCGCGAACGCGCGATTCACCGGACTACGCAAATCCAGACGCAGCAACCACGCCGCCAAGACCAACATCAGCAGCGCGCCTAAGAGCCAACCAACCACCTCAGAAGCCACGAAAGGGCCGAGGGGCATGATTCCTTCCACACCGCCCTCGCCCAAATACTTTCGCGTTAGACAGATCGACCACACCTGACCTCCGGGACCGGTGCGCTCTTAAAGGGGACCCGAGTGGCGCAGACTTGTCCACACACCATAGCGGGGTGGGGTAGCCAGGAGATCCCGGCGGGCTCATAACCCGCAGACCGGTGGTTCAAATCCACCCCCCGCTATTTGCTCGCTGCGCGTCCCTCTCCTCGGGATGCCGGCCCGCCACGGCCTCCGGCCGTCGCATATCGACCCCCGACTCCTCAGCCGGGGCGCCGCCCCGCCCTCGTCGCCGGTGGCCAATCTGCTCGGCCTCGGCACGCGGCGGGCTGGGCATCCCTCGCTGCGGGACGCTGGCTGCGCGCCTTGCGCCGCACCAACGCGCTTGGTCTCGCGTCGTCAGCCGCTCGACACCCGTTCGTCCAGGGCAGTTGCTGCGCGGCCCTCCGATGCCGGCCCGCCACGGCCTCCGGCCGTCGCATATCGACCCCCGACTCCTCAGCCGGGGCGCCGCCCCGCCCTCGTCGCCGGGCCC
>JBFIJP010000076.1:0-13089 GCA_041600695.1 Thermoplasmatota archaeon
GAGAGCAGCCACAGGACCGCATCGGCGATCTCTTCAGATTCCCCCAGCCGACCGAGGGGGTGCAGCGCCTCGAGGGCGGCGATGGCCTTGGGGTCGTCGTGGTGGTAGCGTTGCAGCATGGGGGTCTTGATGGCGCCGGGGCAGACGGCGTTGACGCGGATGCCGCGGGGTGCACCCTCCAGGGCGGCCGTGCGGGTCAGGCCGACGAGGCCATGTTTGCTGGCAACGTAGGCCGACGCGTTGGCCAGGCCGGTCAGGCCAGCGACGGACGCACAGTTGACGATGCTGCCACCACCCGGGCGCAGGAGTGCCAGCTCCTGGCGCAGGCACAGCCAGACCCCCCGGAGATTCACGGCCATGACGCGGTCCCAGTTATCGATCGAACCGGCCTCAATGGCTTCCGTCTTGCCTTCAATGCCCGCGTTGTTGAAGGCCAGATCGAGACCACCCCAGCGGTCCCGGATGGCGGCAAAAAGCAAGTCCACCGATGCCGGGTCGGCGACATCGGCGTGGTGGTAGAATCCCTGGCCGCCGGCCGCCTCGATCTCCTTCACGGTCCGCTTTCCAGATGTCTCGTCCATGTCGGCCACCGCCACGGCAGCACCATGCTCTGCCAGCCTCAGGGCGGTTGCTCGGCCGATGCCGGAGGCGGCTCCCGTCACGAGGGCCCGCTTCTTTTCCAGGCTCGCCATGTCATCCGGCGTTGGCCCCGTGAACTATAAGAGGCTGGCTCCGGGCTCGGATGGTTTGGCCGGATGGGTGCCCGTGCGGGCCCGGCGCACAAACAGGATGGCCTGGCCGACGACGACCGGCACGAGGCTGAACGCGGCGACCAGCCCCCACGCGGCGGCGCCAAGGGGGCGAAGCTGGAGCACCTGGGCCAGGGCGGGAAGGTAGATGGCCACTAGGATCAGGGCCGTACTCAGTACCAGCGCGGCGGCTACGTAACGATTGGAAACGATGTCGTTTCGAAGCAACGTCGAGTGGGCGTCACGCATATTGAGGACGTGCCACAGTTGCGCAAAGGCGATGGTGGCAAAGGAAACCGTGACGCGACCCACGGGATCCAGCCCCAGCCAGGAGTCGGCCAGGAGGAACGCCCCCAGGGTGGCCGCCGTGAACAGGCCGCCGTAAGCGGCGATGCCCCACCAGTGGGCGCGCGTCAGGAACGGCTCGCTGGCAGGGCGGGGCGGCCGCTCCATTTCCTCGGGGTCGCCGCGGCCAAAGCCCAGCGCCAGCGCCGGGAAAACATCCGTCACCAAGTTCAGGTAGAGGATATGGAGGGGAAGCAGCGGCAGGCTGGACCCCAGCAGCGCGGCGGCACCAACCACCGCCACCTCGCCCGCGTTGCACGACATGAGGTAGAACGTGAAACGCCGGATGTTGGTGAAGATGGCTCGGCCGCCGCGGACCGCTGCCACAATGGTTGGAAACGCATCGTCCTTGAGCACCAGGTCTGCCGCCTCGCGGGCAACCTGGGTTCCCCGCCCACCCATGGCGACGCCAATGTCTGCCTTCTGTAGCGCGGGCGCATCGTTGACGCCGTCCCCGGTCATGGCCACCACGTGGCCCGCCTCCTGGTGCAGCGCAATGATGTCCAGCTTCTGCTCCGGGCTCACCCGGCTGAACACCTGCGCGCCCAGAACGGCGGCGCGTTCGACATCGTCCATGTCCTCGGGGCGCTTCAGTTGGCTGCCCATCACGACGGGTACATCAGGGCTGTCCACGAGTCCCACGGCGTAGGCGATGGCCCTGGCCGTTCCCGGCTGGTCGCCGGTCACCATGACGACCCGGATGCCGGCCCGGCGGCACGCCGCCAACGCCGGAGCCACATCGGCGCGCGGCGGATCATGCAAGGCCACCAGCGCAAGAAGATCCAAACCCTGGTAGGGAGCGCCCTGGCGACCCGCCTTCTGGGCGAGGGCCAGAACCCGCAACCCCTGGGCGGCCAGACGGTCATTGTGGGCCAGCCAGCGGGCCCGGTCCGAATCGTCGAGGGGCTCCTGGCCGGCCCCGGTCTGAGCCCTCGTGCAGACTTCCAGGATCGCCTCGGGGGCGCCCTTGACAGCCGTGCGCCCCTCGGGTCCCTCATGAAAAGTCGCCATCATCCGGGTGCCGGGATCAAACGCCTCCTCCCCGACCTCGGGCTGCGTCGCCAGGAGTTCGGGGCGTCCCAGTCCTGCCATGCGGGCCGCCTCCAACAGAGCCACCTCCATCGGGTCGCCAGCGTGTTCTCCGTCCGGGGAGAGGCTGGCGTTGCTGCACAAGGCACCCACCTCGAGGGCCGCCCACAGCGCTGCGTCTTCCCGGGGTTCCAGGGGCTGCCCGTCGCGGCGAAAAGCCCCCACCCCGCCGGGTTCGTGAACGAGTTCAATCTCTCCGTCCGCCGTCACCAGCCGGGCCACCACCATCCGATTCTCCGTGACGGTGCCCGTCTTGTCGACGCAGATCACCCCCGTGGACCCCAAGGTTTCCACGGCAGCCAGCCGTCGCACCAGCGCATTGCGGCGGGCCATCTGGAGCATGCCGCGGGCCAGCGCCAGGGTGGCCACCACCGGCAGGCCCTCGGGCACAGCGGCGACTGCCAAGGCGATGCCTGTTTCCACCATCAGGCGCACATCACCACCCCTCAAGACGCCCGCCACCGCGACGGCCCCCGCCACCAGCAGCGTGGCCACAATCAGTCGACGGCCCAGCCGCTCCAGTCGCTTCTCCAGGGGCGTTGCTTCGCTGCCGGCCTCCTGGACCAGGGTTGCGATGCGGCCCAGTTCCGTGTCAGCACCCGTAGCAACCACGACGGCCGATGCGGAGCCCTGGCGAATCGTGGTGCCCTTGAACAGCAGGTTGGTCCGATCGTGCAGCGCTGCCCCGGAATCCACGGCATCCACTTGCTTGTCCACCGGCAGCGACTCGCCGGTGAGCAGCGACTCGTCGGCGCGCAGCCTGGACGCATCCACCAGGCGGGCGTCCGCCGACATCAAGTCACCCGCCTCAACGTGCAGGATGTCCCCCGGAACCACATCCGCGGCCGGAATGACGCGGGTGCGGCCGCCGCGGCGAACTGTCGCCGTCAGGCCCCCAAGCGCCCGCAGTGCTGCCATGGATTGCATGGCCCTCCATTCCATGACGAGGCCTACGACGGTATTGACCAGAATCAGCACCGCAATGGCGGCCGCCTCCACGTAGTCGCCAAAGGCATAACTGACCCCGGCAGCAGCCAGCAGGAGAAGCGTCACCAGGCTGCGGAACTGGTCGATCAGAACCCGCCAGAACGAGCGATCCCCGGTGCGCTGGAACTCGTTGGGGCCGTGGCTGGCCAGCAGCCGCCGTGCCTGTTCATCGGACAGGCCGGTGGCGGCCTCGACCCCAACCGCGTCCAGCACCTCCTCGGCCGTCGCGGCATGAGGCTGACCGAGGCTGGATCGGGCCACCACACGGGCAATGGGCGGCCGCACGAAACCGCTTCGATTGGTCCCACAGGCAACGGATCATCAGGGCGTGCCTGGTTCCCCCGCCAATGGGAATCGACGCGGGGGGGCGTCTGCATGCGCGGGGCCGCGTCGGCCTGATCCTCGGGCCGTTGCTTCTCGTGCTGCTCCTTCTCCTGCCACCCCCGCCCGGCCTCGACGCCGCCGCCTGGCGGGTGGCGGCCCTGGCCGCCCTGATGGCCACCTGGTGGGTCACCGAACCCGTGCCCCTGCCGGTAACGGGCCTGCTTCCGATCGCGCTCATCCCCCTGCTGGGTGTCGGCGACGCCGCCCAAGCCGCGGCCCCCTTCGCCAATCCAGTTATTTTCCTGTTCCTGGGTGGCTTCCTGCTGGCTATGGCGGTCGAGCGATGGCGGCTGCACGAACGCATCGCCTACGCGACGGCAGGCCTGGTGGGAACCAGCCCACGGGCCGTGGTGGGCGGTTTCATGGTGGCCACCTGGGCGCTCTCCATGTGGATCAGCAACACGGCGGCGGTCCTACTCATGATTCCCATGGCGCTGTCCATCCTGGAGTTGCTGGGCCCCGGCGTGGAGGAAGAACAGCGGCGTCGGCTGGCCCACGCCCTGCTCCTGGGAACCGCCTACGCTGCCAGCATTGGCGGGCTGGCAACCCTCCTCGGCACGCCCCCCAACGCATTCCTGGCGGCGTTCGCTGAGGCTGAACTGGGGCGACCCATCGGTTTTGGCGAGTGGATGATCGTGGGTCTGCCGCTGGCGACGGTGGGACTGGCCATCGCGTGGTGGCTCCTGACCGCGGTCCTTTTTCGCACCAATATTCCGGAACTGCCGGGGGGACGGGAGGCCATCCGGACCCGGAAGTGGGGCCTGGGCTCCATGAGCCGGGCCGAGTGGCGGGTGGCGGCGGTCTTCGGGACGGTCGCCTCATTATGGGTGGCTCGGCCCCTGCTGGAGGACACCGTATCACTGCTGCGGGCGCTGGACGATGCCGGCGTGGCGGTCCTGGGGGCCGTCGCCCTCTTCCTGATTCCATCTGGCACCGGCCGACCCCTGCTGGTCTGGGCCGATGCGAGGACGCTGCCATGGAACGTGCTGCTGCTCTTTGGCGGCGGCCTCAGCCTGGCGTCGGCCATGACCCGCACCGGCCTGGCCGCGTGGCTTGGGGGTTCCCTGGAACGGCTGGACGTGCTCCCACTGGTGGCCATCGTGGCCATCTTGGCCGGAACGGTCCTCCTGCTCACTGAACTCACCAGCAATACCGCCGTCGCGGCAGCCTTCCTGCCCGTGGCGGCCGCGGTTGCACCCGTCTTGGGCCTGGACCCCTTGATTCTCATGGTGCCCGCGGCCCTCGCGGCCAGCTGTGCTTTCATGTTGCCCGTGGCAACGCCCCCCAATGCGGTCGTGTACGGTACGGGGGAGGTGGGCATTCCCGCCATGGCGCGGGCGGGCGCCGTCCTGAATCTGGTGTTCCTGACGCTCGTGGTCGTGCATGCCCTGACGCTGGCGCGGTGGGTACTCGCTTAGCCCGGCCGTCGGCGACGCGATGCGATGCGCCGTGCTCGATCAGGACTTGGGATTGGGCAAGAAGGGCCGCGGAGGATCCCCCTCCACCGCAGTGGCCCCACCCAGGGTCCCCGCGGCAAACGGCAACACCAGCCGGCTTGCCTCCGGACCGTCGCCCCCATGCACGGTGATGTAGGGCCAGTAGGGCTGCCCCGCACGGCCGTCGGTGGACGGGCCGTTGGGGGCAAGGCGCTGGGAATCCTGCAAATCGCGCTCATGGTACGGCCCCGCGTCGGCCACCACCAACCCGATACGATCCCCCGCGGCCAGGCTGGCCGCGACGGGCTCGAAGTCCACTCGGACGGTTGATGGGGTTGCCACAGGAAAGTCTCGGCCGATCAGGTTTCCCTGGTGGAAGCGAAGGTCGACGGCACCCATGCTGAGCAGGTGGGCATCCGCACAGTCGCCGCTGGCCAGGCGGTACAGGTAGAAGCCTGCCAGGCCGCCGGGCTGGTCGCTGGACAACCGGAGCACCGCGTGGGGGTTGCCGGCCACCACCGTCGGCTCCGCCAGCGGCTGCGAGACATAGGCCAGTCCCTGCTGGGCCGCCACGCCGCTGCAAATGAGATCACTGGGGGCAGCCAGGCCAAGGGCGGGGCTGGTCTGGAAGCCGGCCTTCCCCGCCGCAGGGGCAGGATGCAGCCGGTCTTGGTTCAGGTACAATACCTCAGGGTTGGCATCCGCCGGCGGCCAGCTCGTGGACGCGTGCCAGACCCCGTCGTCCGTCTGGTAGTCCGCGATGCCCACCCCGGGCGCGTCGCCGATTCCCTTGAGCCAGTAGTCGAACCAGGCCAGGCGAAGCCCCGCCCAGTCCTCACGGGTGGGGAAGTCATGCCCCCACTGGCCGAACATCACCCGCTTGGGGCCGTCCAGCAGTTGCCATGCAACCTCCTGGCCCCAGCGGATGTAAGGATCCTCGAAGCCCTCGGCCAGGAGCATCGCGGCCGTTACGTTGGGGTAACCGAGGTACATGTTGCGAGTCCCCCAGAATTCGGGGTCCCGGTCGTCCGTCCACTGCCCCATTGGCTCTGCAACTGCATTGCGCACCAGTGCCTCACAGGCCCGCTGCGTGAGAACCTCCGCCTGTCCGGGTTGGGCCGCCAGCAATCCCGTGGCAACGGGTGGCGTGTGCACGGTGTGCTGGGTCGCCTCGTAGGCCGTGGCGCTGGTGGCGAAGGCACCCTGGGGGGTATGATGGTACAGGTATTGCTGCGGGACCGCCGCTGCGACGACGGCCTTGAGCGCCTCGCCTGCGTGCAGCGCGCCATGGATGGCCGTCACCCCCAGGTAGGAGATGCCCTGCATGCCGACGCGGCCGTTGGACCACGGCTGCCCGGCAACCCAGTCAACAAGGGCTGCGGGGTCCAGTTGCGACGGCATGCCGTGATGGTCGAAGCAACCGCCCGACAGGCCGGTGCCGCGGACCTCCACCACCAGCAGCGCGTAGCCCTGCGGAATCCAGAGGTTGCGCGCGGCATCCTGGTGGCGCCCCATGGAACTGGCCTGGACATCCCAGAGGTACGGATTGGATACGAGGACGGTTGGTGCGCCGACGCCGTCGGGAAGGTCCGGTCGCCAGAGCCATCCGTGCAGTTCCACGCCGTCGTGACTGGGAATCATCAGGTCGACGGCTTCAAGCAACTCAAAGGGGCCAGCCAGCCCCTGCGGCCAGTGTCTGCCGTCGAGGCAGGGAAACGGGTGGACGCAAGCCGCGCCGTCCGCCCCGTCTGCTGCGTCCGCCGCCCGTTCATTGGCGTCCAAGCAGCCGGCAAGGCCCACCACCAGGAACAACAGGGGCAACAGTGGCGTCACGCGTCCGCCAGCCCCGACACTCGAGGTAGCCGCAAGCCTCGCGCGGAGGCCTAGCGCCATGAACATTCGGCGACCCACCCGTGCCCTCCCGATAACCCTTGGGCGTCCGCATCCCTGCGCATGCTGCCCCCGGAGCCGACTCTTCAAGACGACCGCCCCTGTGCGAGACGCGGCGCCACCCCCGCGCTGGAGGGCCCGCCATGGCGATCACCATCAACGTCACCAGGATCTTGGTTGAGGACCAGGCCCACGCCCGGGCGTTCTACGCCGACGTGCTCGGCTTCGTGCAGAATGCCGATGTCCCGGTGGGTGAGTTTCGGTGGCTCACGGTCGTGTCGCCCCAGCAACCGGACGGCGTCGAACTGCTGCTGGAGCCCAACGTCCACCCTGCCGCCCGTTCGTACCAGACGGCCGTGGCGCGCGACCGGATTCCGGCCACCCGCTCGTGGACGATCTGGCCACGCAGGCGGCAAGGCTGCCCGCGAAGGGCGTCCGGTTCCACACCGAACCGGCTTCGCAGCCGTGGGGAGTTTGCCATCATCGACGCGCGGGAACCTGATTCAGCTCAACCATGTGCACGGCGAATCTCGCTTGGGCAAATTTGGCACGGCGCGCCCCGGCCCGATTTGGGGTGTGAATGCATGTGCAAAGATGACACGCAGCATGGTATTGGCTTGGCACGGAGAATACCGGCCAGCCGGGCGAGCTGGCAGCCCCATGTTGTTTCGTCATCTCGACCAACGTCAACGAATTGAGTCGATCATTTTTTCATGAAGCAAGCTTTCCCCGTTGCCATGACTAGCCAACTACAACGCATCGAATTGACTGACAACATCGAACTTGTGCTGCCTGACGGCTCCGCGGTTCGTGTCCGCCCCGGCCCCTACGGCAAGGGAATCTCCGTCATTCCTGTGCTGCCCAAGGCGCCCCGCGCTGCCGCTTCGAACAGGGCCCCCGGAGTCGGAGGCGGCAAGCGTGGCCGCAAGCCCCGGGCCAGCACGGTGAAGCTGCGCGAAAAGCTCGCCAACGACGTGGATCGGGGCGGTGTGAAGGAGCCCAAGATCTACGTCAAATGGCTCATCCAACAGGATAACGAGATCAGTTTGGCCACGGCTCGTCAGGTGGTTTACCGAGAGCGGCGATCCATTTTGGAGAACGACCAGGACCGCAACTGATCGGGCTCTGGCCGGGCGTGCGTGGCGCCCGTCGGCGGCCGCGGGGCAGTTCAGAAAATGTTGCCCATGCAGTTCGTTCGCCGAGCCCGATTGCGCAGTGTCGGCGCGCGTTCGCCTGGTTTTCCACGCCATGCGGTGCGACCACCCGTGCCCGCGGCATCCCCTCGGCCGCGCCCCCGAAGGGGGCGTTGGCCCCGACCTGTTGGCAGAAAATTGATCAAATTGGTTACGTGTCTAGACATTCGCGTGTTGGCCACGTTTTGCCGTGGATTGCCACCACCCCCAAGTTTTTATCCAAGTGAAAAGGAAATTACCTTTTTACATCACGTAGGCGGCGATGAAGACAAAGTGCGCCGAGCTACCCGCCAACACAAAAAGGTGCCAAACCTCGTGGGCCCCCAGGGACCCAAGAACCCGCGGTCGATCCCACACATAGAACAATGCTCCAAGCGTGTAGGCGATGCCCCCAGCCAGAAGCCAGGTCAGGCCAGCGGCGCTGACCCGGGGAATCAGCACCGGCGCCGCAATCATGGCCAGCCAGCCCAGGGCGATGTAGAAGGTGATCTGGAGCCACTTGGGGGCGCGGGGCAACGTCAGGGCAAGGGTTGCCCCCACCAGGCTGAGGCCCCAGACCGTTCCAAACAGGCTCCAGCCCCAGCCGCCTCCCAGGAGGACGAGGCAGATGGGTGTGTAGCTGCCTGCAATCAGCAGATAGATGGCCACATGGTCGAGGCGCTCCAGCCACATGGTGACCCGGGGCCGTGCCTTGATTCCGTGCACGAGGGCGCTGAAGGTGTACATGGCCAGCAATCCAACCCCGAACAGGAGGGCGGACACGGTCTCAAGTACCCCATCGGCAAGCCAGATGAGGAACACAAGGCCGAAGGTGGCCAAGCCTGCACCCACCATGTGGCTGATACTGTTGAACGGCTCCCTCAGGCCCATCCTTTGTTGATATGCCGTGGTAGCCTTTTGGAGGGGCAGCATCTGCACCAACACCAGGTATCCCGAAGGATACCCACGGCCGCTCGTGCGCACTTCCGGGAGCCCAGGGACAGACTTGAACCGCCGGGCCCGCCTTCCCCCGGGTGATGATGCACCGTCCGTTGACCCTGCTGTTCACCGCGTCTCTGTTCGCCGCGCTACTGTCCACCCCAGCCCAGGCCGACGAAGTATGCACGGGGTACCGCAACATCGGTGGCAACAAGTGGCGGGCCTGCGCCGACGCCGAAGAAGCACCCGCCTGCCCGGCGTGGAGCGAGAGTTACTCCTGGATCGGCTACCAGAAGACCTGCTACGGCGTGCCCCGCGAAGTGCCTGTGCCCGTGGAGGATCTCGTCGCCCCCGACTACCCTGCGTTCTGCACGACGCCGCCTGGCCGGCCCGGAGGGACGAGTTACTGCGTCGATTCGCGAGCCCCTGACGGCTGCTTCGTCTACGCAGTGCACACCCAGCCGCACGGGGACGAGCGTACCTGCTACGTTCCCTGACGCCGGTTCAACGCCACGGCAACCACACCGAGGGCCAAGATGGCCACCACCGGACCCAGGGCCGCCGTGTCTTTCTCGGGCATCGGCGCATCCTCCGTCTCGTTCTCAGGCTCCGGGGGCGGCAGCACGACGGGTTTCGGCGTGTTGAGTTGGCCCAAATCCTCGACGGCGAACGTCAGCTTGTAACAGGGCCCTGCGGCGGCCGCCTCGCAGTGGCTGCTCATGCCCTCGCCCACGAACGTTCCATTGACAACGGGCCCTGAAAACGTGATGTTGAAGATGCCGGCGTCATCGTTCAGGCCGGCCTCGTCGGCGGAGCATTCCAGGATGAACGGCTGGTCGCACTCCCGCGCCATGCCATACACCCTCCAGGGGGCGTCGGCGCCGACATACACGTCAAACACCTCGTCCAGTTCGAACAGGTCCCCCGGGCCGACCGCTGCCAGGCCCGGAATGTCCAGTTGGCGCCACTGCCCGGCAACATCCACGTAGACGTTGACTTCGTCGGGTGCCTGGCTTGTCTGGGGTTCACCCGTGCACGGCAGCGGCACGTCGCAGATGCCAGGATGGGGGCCATCCAGTTCGGCCAGCCATTCCAGGCTCTGAAGGCTCAAACGAAGGTGCTGGACCGGCCGAGGGACATCCCAGCCGACATGGATGCTCTGGGCATACACCATCCGGTCGCCCGTCGTGCCCCAGCCCGCAAACGGAATGAGCACGTCGACGCCGGTGTCTGTGACGTTGATCACTGCCCCGGGGCCGTTGTCGGACCCCTGGTCAACGATGGACCAAACGATCTCGGTGGCTCCCTGCGGCCGGGGGGGCGCCCGGATGCTAAATTGGTAATCCCGGTCGTTGACGGGGACCCACTGCGGGCAGTCGGCCGCCTGGGCCTCGTCACACAAGCCAGCCGCACGATCCTGGACCCCCTTGGCGATGGTGCCTTCGCTACTAATCAGAACGTCGGTCACGGAGTCGCCCCGGTCGCTGGTGACGGGCAGGAAGCGATGCACCACCACCATGCGGGGCGGGTGGATTTCCGTGTGCTCGCCGGTAACATCGGGCTCTCCCGGTGCCGTGCCGGGCACGAAGTAGCCGGGGTCATCGAAGCCCTGGCCCCAGTGGCCGCAATCCCAGATCCACGATCCCATGATCTCGACGCGGTCGCGCCAGGTCGCCCAGGCGAACAGGGAGTAGGCGCGCTGTTCCCACTCCACCTCCATGATTTGGCTCGGCAGGTCGAACTCCAGGTTCTCCCCCAGATTGGCCGTGCCGAGGTAGTCCCAGTATTCCTGATCGGGGCGCAGCATGATGTTCATGTCGTACGAGTCATGCACCCGAAACAGGTCGGTGTAGGTGGGGCGCGCTTCGACGGCGGTGCCAACGACTAGGTGCGGCTCGGGGTCTCGCCCCACGTACACCCACTGGGGGCTGGTCCCGGCCAGCAGTTGGGCCGGATCGCGCTGACAGCCATCCTCCAGGGGTTGGGTGAGGCTGTCCGGATTGCCCTGGCTAGCGCCGGGTACAGCAACCAGCAAGAGCGCCACGGCGGCCACGGCCAGGCAGCGACCGGGACTGGCCCGTCGTGCTGGGCGTGCTCGGCGTCCGCGTGCATGGCGCGCAACCTGCGCGCAGGAGGTTGAATTGATGGGATGGGACAGCACGTTGAGCATCTCGATCGGCCAAACCAAACCTGCCGAGGGCTTGACGTTTGCCAATCCTTTCGGTGGGCCGGGCAGACGAAGGCGGGGCGGGAAGGGCCCCCGCCCCGCCATGCCGGCCAGGGCCGGGATCAGGCCACCCTGCGCCGCACCGCGATGCCGACGGCCACCAGGGCGACGCCCACTGCCAGCCAGGCCAATCCGGCAGCCTCAACCTGCGATTCAGCCAACGGCTGGGCCACCACCGCGGGGTGGGGGGCCGGAAGGCTCACCGGGGTCGCCGTGTTCAATTGCCCCAAATCCTCCACGGTGAAGGTGAGGCGGTAGCACGGGCCGTTGGCGGAAGCCTGGCAGTGGTTGCTGTGGCCTTCGCCAACGTAGGTGCCTGCCGCACGCGGCCCGTCCAGGGTCACGTTCATGATTCCTGCGTCCTCGTTCAGGCCAACCTCGTCGGCCGAGCATTCGAGGATTTCCGGCTGGTCGCATTCGCGAGCCATGCCAAAGACGCGCCAGGGGGCATCGCTGGACAGGTACACGTCGAACTCGTCGGACAACTCGAAGGTGTCACCGGGGGCCACTGCCATGAGTCCGGGGACGTTCAACTGCTGCCACTGGCCGGAAACGTCCACGTACACGTTGACCTCGTCGGGGGGAAGCGTCGTTTGGGGTTCGCCGGTGCAGGGCAGGGGAATCTCGCATTCGCCCACGTGCGGGCCGTCCAGTTCCGCCAGCCACTCCAGGCGCTCAAGCTTGAGGCGCAGGTGTTGCACGGGGCGCGGATCCTCCCAGCCGACATGGAAACTGGCAGCAAAAACCATCGACGCGACGCTGGCGTCCCAGCCGTCTGCCGGAATGAGGACGTCGATGCCGTTGGCCGTGGGCGTGACGACGGGCGTCGGCGCTCCCATGGACCCCTGATCCACCATGTTCCAGGTGATCGTGCTCGCCCCTGCCGGTCGGGGCGGGGCCCGGATGGTGAAGGTGTAGTCCCGGTCGTCGACGGCGAAGGCCTGCGGGCAATCGGCCACGAGGACTTCGTCGCATTCCCCGGCGGCGCGGTCTTCGATGCCCTTGGCAATGGTTCCCTTGCTGCTGATGAGCACGTCGGTGACGGCGTCGCCGCGGGCGCTGGTGGTGGGTAGATAGCGGTGCACGACCACCATGCGGGGCGGGTGAATCTCCGTGTGCTCGCCGGTCATGTCGCCTTCGCCGGGAACGGTTCCCGGCACCAGGTAGCCGGGGTCTTCGAACGTTTGGCCCCAGTGGCCGCAGTCCCAGATCCACGACCCCATGACCTCCAGGCCATCGCGCCAGGTTCCCCAGGCGAACAGCGAATATGCGCGCTGCTCCCATTCGATTTCCATGATGTGCGCCGGTGCCTCCCACTCAAGGTTCTCGGCGAGGTTTGCGGTGCCGAGGAAGCCCCAGTGGGCTTCGTCGGGCCGCAGGTAGAGGTTCATGTCGTAGGAGTCGTGGACCCGGAACAGGTCCGTGTAGGTTGGCTTGGCATCCATGACGGTGCCCACCACCAGCTTGGGCTCGGGGTCCCGGTTAACGTAGACCCACTGGGGCGTGGTTCCGGCGATCAACTGGGCCGGGTCCCGTTCGCAGCCGTCAGCCAGGGGCTGGGTGAGGCTGTCCGGGTTATCTTGGGCCGCCACAGGGGCCGAGACCAAAAAGAGCGCTAGGGCAAGGGGCACCATGGCCCGTTTGGCGAGTCCGCAGGCTCGGCGTCGCATGTTCTGTATCTTCACAACCAACAACTCCAGAAGCAGTGGGACACCCCCAGCGAATTTAGTTGTTGGTTTACTAATGTAATTCTAGTCGCGGCCAGTCTGACGGCGGGCAACCAGAATAATAATGCCAATTCCGATCACGAGGCTGGCCAGGATCTTGGCCGGCTTGGGGACCACATCGATGGCGAGGAACCGGATTTCGGC
>JBFIJP010000077.1:0-13067 GCA_041600695.1 Thermoplasmatota archaeon
GACCTGCGTCGGATGACCGGGCCTCGCGGTGGCTGATTCCAGTTCGAGAACATGGGGTCGGCGTGGGTTCAGCAAGGCCAAAGAAGCCGCAGGCCCCGCCACGCCCGGATAGAGCCACCCATCGCCTCTTTGTGCTACCCTTCGAATAGCGCCCCGATGCGGTTTCTGCTGCCCATGGCCTTGCTGCTCCTAGCCCTGCCCCTTGCGCCTGCCAACCCGCTTGCCACGCAGAGCGAAGCCCCTGCCTGCCCCGATGTGGTTCACGTGGCGGACGTGGGCCTGGCCTGCCGGGACAGGGACGGCTTGCTTCGCGTGCATGACGCTGCCGGGGGTTTTCTGGGTTGGACCCACGGCGGCGATGGGATTCCCACGCGTGAGGATGTGATTCACACCATTCGCAAGAAGCCCACGTGCGTGGATGCGGCGGTGTCGTACGACCAGGAGCCCCGGGCAGTCGTGATTTATGCCCGGGCCCACGACGATGAGGATCGTTATTCGGCCAAGGCACCCACGATTCGGGATTTGGTGCATGCAGCTAATGGCTACGTGTACACGAGCGGCAAGGCCACGGGTGCCGCAGCCAGCCTGAAGGTTGAGTGCCTGGACGGTGTTGTTGCAGTTCATGAGGCCGTGCTTGCGACCCCAAAGGCAGCCGCCGGGTTCGGTACCATTGCCAATGACCTGCGCAGCCAGGGTTTCAACGAGGCCGCGGCCCGGTACTGGGTGTACTACGACGACCGAGGGGCTTGCGCGTGCGGAGGGATGGCCAACCTGATCAGCGACGACTCGCCCAGTCCGTTCAACCTCAACAATGGCTACCTGTTTCTGGCTTACGCCATCACGTTTGGTTACGATTCCGCCCGCGTGATGCTGCACGAGTTGGGCCACACGATGGGGGCCGTGCAGTTGTCTGCCCCCCGCAGCACCGGCGCGGGTCACTGCATTGACGGCCGGGACATCATGTGCTACAACGACGGCGGCCGCCTGGCCCACCTGTACCGCAACACCCGCTGCTCTTCGATGGTGTGGGATTGCGGCCACGACGACTACTTCGACGCCACTCCGGCGCCCAATGAGTATCTGGCGACCCACTGGAATCTCGGCAGCCGGTTCAACCGGTTCATTGCGTTTGGCAATGCGGTCAACACACCCGTCATGGATGTTGGCGTACCCATTGGGTAGGTGTTGAGGGCGCCGGCCCCCGCAGCCCGCACGGGCGCGGGAGGAGTTCAGAACCGGCGGCGGTATCGCGCGGCCAGGGCCACTGCGGCCAGGCCTGCCACCAGACCGACGCCAGGGGCTTCCTGGTCTTGCGTGGCCTCAAGGGCGGGATCGGTGAAGGCGTCAAAGCGGAATTCCTCCACGCCGAAGGCTTCCTTGAAGCGGTCGCTGCTGGCGGTAGACTTGGCCTTCATGAAGACCGACTGGACGCCGCCGCGCTCGGTGATCCGCTTCATTTCGTCGGCGGTGGGTTCGCCTGTGCGTGTGAAGGTGATGGTGATCGGGGCGTCGTAGCTGTACCAGACGGCGACGTTGGACGGGTCGCTGCTGTCCGTGATGTAGCGGTTGGGGTCCACCAGGTCGGCGGACGTGATCGTGATGGTCTCGGGCTCCACCTTGAAGTCCAGCCAGCCGGGGTTGCTGGCGGTGCCGCTGAAGCTGACGATGATGTCGGTGGACGGGTCGTCGGGGTAGGTGCCGTCTTCGCTGACTTCCCAGTACCAGCGGAATTCGCCATCGAGAACAAGCGTCTCGGTGGTCGGGGGTGCCAGGCAGTCGCTGGGGTACGTCCGGCACAGGGGCTTGTCATCGAAGTCCAAGGCAATCAGCGGGTTGATCCAGCCGCAGGGCGGGTTGGCCGAGCAGTTTGCCGGGGCGCCGAGCGCGGGGAGGCCCACATCCTCGACGGGCTGGGCCGTTGCGGTCGCGCCGCCAACGAGCAGGGCGACGAGCAGTCCGGGAACCAGGGACCGAAGGATCGTCATCGCGTTTCGAGGTTCTCGCATGCTACATGAATGTTGTGGCGGCGACGCGGAGGCCGGCCGCCCCCTTCCGGACCCTGCCGGATCTAGGGTGCATCCATGTCCAGCGGCCGGATGGGTGCCAGGACCAGGCTGGGGTCCCGGCGCCAGTCGATGCTGGGGTCGTCGATGTACAGTTCCACCTCCACGCCGTCGGGGTCGCGAACGTACAGGCTCTTGGTGACCACATGGTCGCTGGCGCCGTCGATGGGCACTCCGGCAGCTTCCAGTTCGGCGCGGGCGGCGCGCAGTTCGTCCATGCTGGTGCCCACCTGGATGCCCACATGGTAGAGTCCCCGGCGGGGTCCGGGGGATGCTGCGGGGGCGTTGCCCACTTCAATCAGAAGGAGTTCATGGTGGGTGCGGCCGGAGGAGAGGGCGGCGGCGCGGCCCCCGAAGGCGCGTCCCACTTCGGTGAATCCCAGCAGGTCCCGCCAGAAGCCGAGGCTGCGCTCTAGGTCGGCGACGTAGAAGACGACGTGTCCGAGGTGGTTGGCGTGCACGGCCCCCGACTGCGCCCCGTTTTCTTGGATGTTGGCGCCGCGGCCGTCGCGTCGCTGGCCCCCCAGGGTTCTTGTCTGGCGACGCCGTTGCCGCGGGTCATGCGTCAAGCCTTGGCAGCCTCCTTCGTCCTTCTGATCCTTCTGGGCACCCAGTCAGGGGGCGCTTCTGGTCCCTCCGGCCAGGTGGCCTGGCAAGCCCATGCCCCCGCTGACCTGTCGCGCATGGAAGTGGCCGCCGCGGCGTTGGGTGACCACGTGTATGTCATCGGGGGTTACAAGGAAGCGGCGGTGCCGGACGCAACGACTGCGGTGCAGATTTACGATGTGTCAACGGACACCTGGCTGCCGGGCCCTCACTACCCCGTGCCCATTCACCACACTGCCGCCGTCGCTGTGGATGACACGGTCTACGTTTTCGGGGGGTACGTGACATCCGGGCTGACTGCATCTCCGTTGGCGTATCGTCTCGAAGGGGAAACATGGCAGCCGATTGCGCCGCTGCCCGAGGCGCGCGGCGCCCACGCAGCCGTTCTGCTTGATGGCCTGGTCTACCTGGTCGGGGGCCTGGGTCTGGACATGCGCAACGTGGCCACCGTGGCGGTCTACGATCCCGCCACCGATACCTGGGGTCGCGTCGCCGACCTTCCGACGCCACGCGAACACCTGAGTGCCGCGGCGCATGACGGCATGCTTTACGTCGTCGGCGGCCGCACCGAACCGGTGGCCTCCACCGTCGTGGGCGTCCTGCAAACCAATCTGGGTGCCCTGGAGGTGTTCGACCCCAGCACAGGCGTCTGGCAGGTTCTGCCATCCATGCCCACACCCCGGGGTGGTATCGCTGCTGCCGTGCTGGACGGCGAACTGGTGGTGGTGGGTGGCGAGGGGAAGGATGCCACGTTCGAGCAGGCCGAAGCGTACGACCCGGCTAGCAGCACCTGGCGCGCGCTGCCGGACATGCCTCTGCCTCGCCATGGGTTGGGCGCCGTGACGGTGGAGGGTCGCATGTACACGTTCCTTGGCGGTCCTGGCCCTTGGCTCACTTTCAGCAACGTTGTCCACTCGCTGGGCCCGGCACCCGCCGGACCCTAACCTGGCCAGGCCCAAGCGTGGCCCAACCGTGGCCCAAGCGTGGCCCAAGCGTGGCCCAAGCGTGGCCCATCCGTAGCCCGACCCGGCCTTGGCCCCGTGCGGCCCGGCCAACGCTCTTCTGGACCCTCACCTTCGCCGGCCGCGTGCCGCTCCACCTCTTCACCGTCGAACAGGCAACCGCCCTTCTGGGCGAAGTGGAGACGATGATCGCCCAAGCGCGGGCAGAGTTATCGCAGGCCCGCGACGCAGCGGCCAACCTAGAAGACCTGTCCATCATCTGGGGCGACGCCGTCTCCGATGCCGCCTGCGAGGCCCACGCGGAGTGGCTGGAATTCCAGAACCGCCTACAGGCGCACGGTGCTGCCGTGAACGCCCTCCTGGCCCGCTTCGACGAAAAGGGCATCCATGTCAAGGACATCGAAACCGGACTCGTGGACTTCCCGGCCCGCCGTGGCGGCGACATCGTCCTGCTCTGCTACCAGGCGGGTGAGGGGAGCCTGCGTGCCTGGCACACGTTGACGGGCGGTTTCGCCGGGCGCCAGGCGCTGGATACCCTATAGGCCGTATCGAGTCCTCATCGCACGCGCCGGATTTCTTCGGCGTCGATGGTCGCATAGCCGTTGGCATCGCGCCTCAGGTGGCCCCGCACGACGATCCGTTCATCCCGGATACCTTGTGGCTCGGCGTCCACAACGACCCCAATGACGTGTCCTTGGTCCTCCAGGCGAACCAGGAAGCGGCCCTTGTACGGCAACACGTCAGCCACCACGCCTCGGGTCTCCACGGTCACGCCGCTGCGCCCGGCCAACTGGGCGATGGAGTGCCGCTCGACATAGTCCCCGGCCCGGCTCTCCAGCGTCTTGTACTCGGATGCCAGCCGCTCCACGATGGCGGGATCGACGGTCCACACGGCAAGCGCCCCCTCCTGGAGGCCACCCGTGAACAGGAGGGCACGCTGCCCGCGAGGGTCAAGGGCAAACTCGGCGCGTACGGGCGGAACGTGGCGCACGGTACAGCTTGCCATCAGGTCGGGGTCGACGGTGCCCGACGCCATGATGCGGCTGCCCGGGGGCATGCGCACGTCGACGACGTCGTGGGCCACCACGAGGGGTTGGCCGAATTCCGCCAGGCGCCATCCGGTGGTCAGTTTGGTGAGTACCTCCGGCGTGTCCCGCCGGCGCAATCCGGTCTCGACGGCAATGGCCACGATCAATGCCCCGACCACAAAGCCGGCGGCGGCGGAAAAGACATCGATAGCCATGGGCGGTCTTCCAAGGAGGCGGCGTACTTGAGGAGCGCGAGACGCAGCGGGGGGCGTGCGCGCCGCTCGGGGCCGACGCGAGCGCTTATAAGAAACCGGCCAGGTGGGCTCGGTTGTGAACACGTGTGACCGATCTGACGTTTCTGGGAACCGGGGGAGGCCGGTTCACGACGATACGTCAACTCCGCCAAACGGGCGGCATCTACATCCGCGACCGAGGCCTGAACGCGCACATTGATCCTGGGCCCGGTGCCCTGATCCATGCGCTGCGCTACGGACTCGACCCAACACAGACACATGCGATCCTGGTGAGCCACGGTCACCCCGACCACTTCACGGACACCGCTGTTCTCCTGGAGGGCATCACTCGGGGTGGACTGGACCGCAAGGGTACGCTGGTGGCACCGCGGTCGGTGCTCCGTGGCGTCCGGCTGCCTGACGGCCGGCAACTGGGTCCGGTGCTGAGCCAGTACCACCAGCAAATGATGGGCGCCTGCCACGAGGTAGAGGCGGGCCAGTCGTTCACACTGGAGGACATGTACGAGGTGACCGCCACCCGGCAAGTCCACAGTGACCCCGACACGGTTGGCTTCCGGTTCCGCCTGACCCACGGGCAGGTCAGCTACATCCCCGACACGCAGTACTTCGATGAGTTGGCCGACTGGCACAAGGGCAGCCGCCTGGTGGTCTGCCAGATGACGCGGGGCGGCAGCAACCGCATCCCGTGGCACATGTGCACCGACGATGTGGAGCGGCTCGCCGACCAGATCCGGCCCCGACTCATGCTCCTGACCCACTTCGGGTACCGCACCCTGCGCGAGGGGGACCCTGGCGTGTGGGCGGACCGGATCACGGAGGCTACTGGTGTTCCCACCGTGGCGGCCCGCGACGGGTTGCGAGTGGCCATGGGTTCTGACTTCCAGTTGAGCCTGGTCGGTGTCCCGGAGCCCCCGGCCCGCCAACCGCGGCCTCGGCCACCACAACCACAACGGGGATAAGCGGCCCTGCCCGTCAAACGGGCGTGTCGCGGCTAGCCCTCACGTGGGCAGTGATTGGCGCATTGCTTGCGGTCCTCGGTATTATTATTGGGGCGGCCAGTCAGCGGGAGGAGTTCCTACAGGTCACGGCAGCGCAGCAACCCATCGGGCAGCAGGCGGCCGCCGGCAACTGGGTCCTGGCAACAGCAGCCATTGTTGCTCTGGGCGTCACCATCACGCTGGTAGCACTGTCGCGTCAGCCGGCCCGGTGGCGCATCCTGCCGGCCCTGGGCGTCGTGGTGTCCGCCTATACCCTGGCAACCATCGTCCAGAGCGCCTTCGTGAACGTGGACGAACTCGTGGATTACCGGGCGGCCCGCATGTCCGTGAATCCGATTCTCCACAACGAGACCGCCTCGCCATCCGTCGCGCTGGGGGTCATGGCGTTGTTCGCCGCGGCACTCCTGCTGCTGGCAGCTTGCATCGACCGCTTGCTCGTGGCCCCTCCTGCGAAGGCGGGCAGCCGGAGGTGGTGGTTCTCGATGCAGCAGCCGAGCCCGCCGTTTCCCCCGCTGGGGCGCCCCTCAGGTTTGTCTCCCGAGGACGCTCTGCGCCGGCAGGCGGGGGCTGCGGCCATGGCGCTGCCCTTTCTGGTGGTGGCTTCCTTGGGGGCGATCCGGGTCATGCAGCGGACGCCCGGCAACAGTCCTGGCGCCGGGCTTGCCCTGATCCTCATGCCACTGGCGGTGCTGGCCTGCATGGCGCTTCTGTTCCTGTCGCTGGCCAAGGCGTGGCACCTGGCCAGCTTCGTTCGCAACGGCCGCCTGGCCGATGTGGCGGAGGACGCCTGGACGGGCCTGGGACGCGCCGAGGTGGCCGCCATGGCCCTCCTGGCCGCCGTGGCCCTGGCCAGCAGCCTGCTGCCGGCCATCTTCATCGATGACTTGGCCCTGGGGCGCACGCTGGTCATCAGCGTCCGCGCGCATGGTCAGGGTCTCATGTTTGTTCTCGTGGCCCTGGTTCCCGGGCTGCTCATGCATTCCCCTGCGGTGCGGTGCTTCGACGAATACCGCGGGCACTCCCGCACGATGGAACTCAGCGGCCGCCACGCGGTCATGATTGGCCTCATTGCGGCCACCCTGGGCGCGGTGCTGCTTGGAGCGCTGACCACCTTCCTGACGGATGGGGCACTGTGGCCGTGGCTGGCCACGCTGCTGCCGGCAACCATCCTGGCCTCGGCTGTCGGCGGGCGGCGTCATGCGGTCGTCATGCTGTTGCTGTTGGCCTGGACGCTTTGGGCCCTGGGCAGCACGGTGCGGGCCGTGTTCGAAGGCCTCGGCCCCGTCGCCGGACTTGATTTCGCCGTGCAGCCAAGCATCCTGAGCCTCTGGCGACTGCTGGGAGCCATGGCACTTGCCCTTGCCGTTGCACGGGCGTGCCGCGCCATCAACCGCAATGCCCAGCCGCGCACCACGATCCCCATCACGGCCGGGGCGGCACTTGGCGCCGCCGGCGTTTGCCTGCTTGAACTGCCCTTGTCGGCCTGGGTGATCAGTGGCCAGAACGTCGAATACCTGGGAATTGGCAGCGTCGTGGCTTCGCAAAGCTCCGGCATCGCCTTGGCCATGCATGCCATGGCGCTGGGTTTCGGTGCGCTGCTGGCGTACTGTCTGGCGCGGCTCCATCGGCCCGAATGGTTCGCCAACCCGCCTGCCCGCCCCGTCGGCGCACCGCAGCAAGCGACCTCCTAGCGCGGCAGGCCGTATCTTGACCCGGGTTCGCAACGGCCAAGGACCCGCCGACGCTGCGGCGGGCGTGGCGCTCACCATCCGCGACCCGATACATGGGTCCATCCTGGTTGAGGATTGGATGGAGAGCCTCATCGATAGCCCCGTGATGCAGCGCCTGCGCCGCGTGGGCCAACTCGGCACGGCGCACCTGGTCTACCCCGGTGCCCACCACAAGCGCTTCGAGCACAGCCTCGGCGCCAGCCACCTGGCCGGCCGGCTGGCCCAGGCGATGGGTCTAGACGAGGGGGAGCGTCGAACCGCCCGTGCGGCGGCCCTGCTGCACGATGTGGGCCATGGCCCATTCAGTCACGCCTTCGAGGAACTGGTGAAGGAGCGGGGCCGTAGCCACGAGGACGCCACCGTGGACCAAATCCAGTGGGGCCCGCTTGCCGACCTCCTCCGGCAAGGCGGCCTGGACCCGGTCGCCGTGGCAGAGGCGGTCCAGGGGCAGGGCGCGCTGGGCCCCATCGTGTCGGGCAGCCTAGACGCGGACCGGATGGACTACCTGCTGCGCGATGCCCACTACACGGGCGTTCGCGTGGGAGCCGACCCGGATCGGTTGGTGGGCGTCGTGCGGCGGGACCCGGGCCGCGCCCTGGTGCTGCGTGAGTCCGGCCTGGTGGCCGCAGAAGCGTTCCTGACGACGAGGTACCTGATGTACCCGGCCGTGTACCTGCACCACACGGTCCGCGCCAGCGAGACCATGCTCCAAACCGCCATCCGGGACCTGGTGGGAGACGCCTCGGACCAGCAGCTTCTGGCGGAGCTGGAACGCGAAACCGACGACGGCCTGCTGTGGCGGCTGCGGCAGCACGGCGGCATCGCCGCGGGCCTGGTGGGCCGATTGGACGCCCGTCGGCTCTACAAGCGAGCCTTTGAAGGACGAGCCGACCGCTTCGAGGAACCAGAGGTCCAGCGCCTCGTTTCCGACCCCGCCCACCGGTTGCAAACGGCTGCCGAAATCGCCGACGCCGCCGGCGTCCCGCCACACCACGTCATTCTGGATGCGCCCCACAGCCCCCGCTTCCGCGAACTTGGCCTCCCGGTGCGCACCCGCGACGGGCGCACCATCCCCCTCGGCGACGCCTCCGCCCTCGTCGCGGCCCTCCACGCTGCCCGCATGGACCACTGGCGGTTCTGGGCCTTCTGCCCGGCGCGGGACGTGGCAGCCGTCACGGCGGCGGCCCAGCGGGTGTTGGGGTAGTGGCTGCGGTGCAACAGGGGAGCCGGCGCTCCCAGGCCCACCGGTTCAAGTAGGGCCGCCTCGTCCGCAGCCCCTGGATGGGCAAGGAAACCAGGTTCGAGGAAATGGACCAGGCGCCGGTTGACGGCGACGAACTGCGCTCGATCGTGGAGCGCCACTTCCGCGTCTACGACCACCGGACCGAGGTGTTTCGGGGTGGCGAGACCGCCCACCTGCTCTTCCTGATGTTCTCGGCCAGCGAGTTCGACGACCGCTACGCGGCCATGGAGAAGGACCTGCGCGCATGGCGCAAGGACATCCTGTTCTTCCTGCGCCACGACGGCGGCGAGGACGTTCTGCTCGTGACCGCCCGCCAACCCCAGCGGCTGGCCAGCACCCGCGTCAACCTGGTCCTGCTCCTTGCAACCATCCTGACCACGGTCACGGCGGGCGCCCTGGTCTGGGCCAACTACGCGTCCCCGACCAACAGCCTCGGCTGGTCGGCGCTGTGGGATCCACGATCGCTCCTGTTGGGCGGGCTCAGCTTCGCGTTGCCACTCATGGCCATCCTGGGCATCCATGAGACCGCCCACTACGTCACCGCCCGCATGCACGGTCTGCGCGCGAGCCTGCCGTTCTTCATTCCGGTGCCGCCGGTGCTGTTTCCCATCGGCACCCTCGGGGCCTTCATCAGTCTGCGTGACCCCATCCCGGACCGGAAGGTCCTGTTCGATGTGGGCGCCAGCGGCCCACTGGCCGGCTTCATCATCGCGGTGCCGGTGGTGATCCTCGGCGCCGCCCTGACCGGAACCTACGCCGTTGAGGTGCCCGAGCTGGCCTCGCCGGAGATCGATCCCTTCGGGGACTACTTCCTCGAACGACAGGACTTCGACACGGCGGTCCTGACCTTCACGGGACTCCCCAACGACGACGTTCGCATCTACACGTACGCTCTGACGGCGCCCGACTTGGATGCCTGGCAGGTGGAGCACGCGGCCGTCATCAAGCTGGCTGACGGGGAGGTCATGCGCGAGGAGCAGACCAGCGAACTGGCTGCCAATGAGACGCGCCAGTGGACGCTGGAGGTTCCGGCCAACGCCACGTCAGCCGTGGTGACGCTCACCTGGGACGATGGACTCGTGCAATTCGGCGACCCGCTCCTGGTGATGCTGCTGGACCCGTTCTTCGACAACGACCAGTACCTGACACACCCGACGTTCTTCGCCGGCTGGGTGGGCCTGCTCGTGACCGGTATCAACCTGCTGCCGGCGGGCCAACTGGACGGCGGCCACGTCGCACGCGCCGTGCTGGGGGATCGCATGCGCATCGCGGCGTACCTGGCCATGGGGATGCTGCTCTACCTGGGCTTTACGTTCGGGAGTTGGCTACTCATGGCCGCGTTCATCTTGATCATGGGCCTGCAGCACCCGCCGCCGCTCAACGACAGGACCCAGCTCGATGTGAAGCGCAAGGTCATGGCGGCAGTGGTCTGGATCGTGCTGATCCTGACCTTTGTGCCGCGGCCGGTCATTATCTAGCGGCGGCTCGGGCCGGTTCGCGAGCGGGGGCGGTGGTCCGCGCCGTCGTGGGTAAATCCGACCAGCAGCCCGGCCAGGACCAGCAGGATCCCGACGCCGAGTAACGCGTAGCTTTCCAGTAGCACGGAAAAGCGCAGGAAACCGAGGCCCGAGAGGCTTGCAGCGATTCCCGCCAGGAGGCCTTTCAGGAACATCAGACTCACTTCGGCAGCGAAGCCTGATAACCCCGATGCCCAAAGTATCTATATGACCTCGGCGGGACGTTGGCTGGCCCTGTTCGGAGGGTCCTGGCCGGCGTCCGCGCCTTAAGAGGGCGAGGCCCTCTGTGGGACTTTTGGGCCTGATGGTCCAAGGGACGCGAGGCCGACCGTCGCGAGTGCGATGCCGCCGGCGAGGAGGGGGTAGCTTTCGAATTGAGTGGATGCCTGGACAAGAGCGAGCCCGGCAGCAACGCCGGCGAGTGAGGGGAGGAGGCCCGAGAAGCCCATGAGAGCAAAAGGCTCAGAACTCCTATTTACCCTCCATGGTGAAGGGTTGGAATGATGGGGCTCAAACTGGATGCGGCGCGGGCCTTTGTGTTCGATCTTGACGACACGCTGATCAATTGGCGCGCCGCCGAGAGGGGTGCCTTCGAGCACACCGTCATGACCCACCTGGAGCCCGAGGGCGTAGGGCTCGCCCGGGCTGACGCGCATTACCAACGGGTTCTGTACGAGAACTTCGCCGCGTTCCGCTCGACGGGCCGCTGGTGGTATGCCCGCGATCGGCTGCACCGCCTGCTCCAGCTGCTCGGCCTCGACGACCGCCTCGAGACGGAGCCGCTGGAGTCGACGTTTCGCGCCGCCGTCGATCGCCGCCTGGATTTCCTCAACGGCGCCGAGGAGTTGCTCTACACGGTGAGGGCGGCGGGTTACAAGGTGGCGTTGCTGACCAATGGGCCTGCCCCGTTCCAGCGCGAGAAATTCAGCAGGCTGGGCATCGACCACCACTTTGATTACGTCGGCATCAGCGGCGAGACGGGCCACTGGAAGCCCGGCCCGGCGGCGTTCCAGGATGTCCTGGACAACCTGAAATTGCCGGCCGCAGCAGCAGCCATGGTGGGCGACAGCGTTCACTTTGACATCGCGCCTGCCCACGCCCTGGGCCTGCAGACCGTTTGGGTGGACGCCCACGGGGGTGGTGCCGATCCGGCGCAAGGCAACCTGCACCTCGACGGTCGCGCGCTGGCCGATGCGGTGGTGCCGGACCCGGCAGCCCTGGCCCGCCTGATTAGGGCGGCCTGACGCGACACGGCAAGGCACGCCGACCGGCGCGCCACCCCCACTCGGGTGCCGAGGGTCGGGCCGCCGCGCCGAGCCCCCTAGGCTCGCCCGGGCAGCCAACGCCGCCAGTGGGTCGTCAGCGGCCGCCACGAGTGCAGTGTGTGGGCAAACACCAGCACCGTGAAGGCAATGCTGGGCCAGGTGTGCCAGTACTTGGCGACGTACTTCAGACTCGTCGACTTGGTGTCGAAATACAGCAGCGGAAACCCGCTGACATTGGCAAGGATGGCTGCAGGAAGCAGGGCCACATCGACGCCCCGCTGCACGGCTGGCCCGCGCGCCCACCGCGGCACGCTGCGGGGCCGGGTCGCCCACGCAGCCCTCCAACGCACCAGGGCCCAGCCCGCGTACGCCGGTCCGGCGACGACGAGCCAAGTGTACAGCGTCAGGAGAAGGTAATTGGACTCGACGATCAGGCGTGCCCCCAGAGGCGACCACGTTGCCGCCACGGCCGCCGCCAACGCCAGCAGGGCGCCGTCGTGCAGGACTCGCCCGCTTCGTCTCCGGCGCAGACGCCGCCAGAATTTCATGAATGGAGCCCGATTGATCCAGAAGTGGGCCATGAAGAACGTGAGGGCGAACCAGCTCCAGGCGATGTGCCACCATTTGGCCCAATCCTTGAGCTCCCACGTTTTGAGGTCCGCCTTCAGGTAAAGCAGAAGGAAGCCACTGACGATGGCCAGCAGACTGGTGACCGCTACACCCAGGCCCAGGAAGCGCCTCGAATCCCGGTGCAGCTTCCAGGTCAAGGCGACAAACAGGAGCGCCACTGCAAGGCTGGCGTTGTGATGCCACACGGGTACGCCCAGCCCGGGCGAAATGGGTGGCAGGGCGGTGGCTACCAGGAGCGTAGCCTGCATCAGGGCAGCCGCAAACACCACTCCCGCACGTCCCATCCGTCCGGCCACCTGGGCGGTTGGGATAGGGCTTGCGCCCGCAGCGGGCGGCGCCCATCGGCCGCCTCAGCAAAGGACTCATACAGTGGCGGACAGTGCCGGGGCCAGCATGCAGACGTATCCCGTCCGACGCGGCCACGTCGCCGCCACTGACCTCAAGATGCTCTTCGAGGCAGCCTTCGACTCGTACACCATGGACGGTGAGTGGGTGGCCGGCTCGTATGGCACGATGCCCAAGATCCGCGTCAAGTACGAAGGCAAGACTGCCTTTACTGTTGACACGGAAACGGACAAATCGTTCGCACAGCGCGTGGCCAAGGGCGACGCGGAAGCCATGGAGATCGCCGTCGACACCCAGCGTCGCTGGAACGACTTCCTTGAAGGCGCCACGGGCTACGACACCAAGACGCGCAAGAAGAAGATGGAGCAGGCCGCCAAGAAGGACGCCTGAGCCCTCTGCCACCCCGTGTCCCTGGCCGGCCGCATC
>JBFIJP010000078.1:0-12995 GCA_041600695.1 Thermoplasmatota archaeon
CAAGCTGATGGGAGGCCTCTCGCCGCTGTCCGCCACCGAACTGGGAGCGGTCGCCATCCGCGAGGCGCTCGCTCGCGCCGGGGTCGACGGGGAAATGGTCCAGGAGGCCATCATGGGAAACGTCCTCCAGGCGGGCCTGGGACAGAACCCTGCGCGAGCCGCCGCCCTGGGCGCTGAACTGCCGGATTCGGTACCGGCCTTCACGGTCAACAAGGTGTGCGGTTCAGCGCTCAAATCCATTATGCTGGCCGCCCAGGCCATCAAAGCCGGCGACCGCGAGGTGGTGGTGGCGGGCGGTATGGAGTCGATGAGCAACGCACCCCACATGCTGTTGGGGAGCCGATCCGGCATCCGGCTGGGCGACGCCAAACTGGTCGACCACATGGTGCACGACGGCCTCTGGGACCACTACAATGACTTCCACATGGGCGAGACGGGCGAAATCGTCGCTGAGCGCTACTCGGTGACCCGGGAGGACTCTGATCACCTTGCTTTCGAGAGCCACCGCAAGGCATTGGCCGCCCAGAAGGCCGGCGTCTTCGATGCCGAAATTGTTCCCGTGAGCGTACCGCAGCGCCGCGGTGACCCGATCCGGATTGCCCAGGATGAGGGCATCCGCCAGATGGCGGATGCTGCGTCGTTGACCAAGCTCAAGCCGGTGTTTCGCCGCGACGGCCAGGTGACGGCCGGCAACGCCAGCCAGATCAGTGACGGCGCTAGTGCCACCCTGGTCACCAGCGCGGACTTTGCCCGCCAACACTCGCTGCCCGTCCTGGCGGAGATCGAGAGCTACGACGCCAGCGGCACGCGCCCGGAGTGGGTCATGGAGGCGCCGATTGTATCGGTTCGCAACCTGTTTGCCCGCACCGGCCTCAGCATCGACGACATCGATCTGTTCGAGCACAACGAGGCGTTCGCCAGTGCATCGTGCGCCGTGGCCAAGGACCTGGAAGTGCCGGAGGACAAGTTCAACATCCACGGCGGCGCCGTGGCTCTGGGTCACCCCATCGGCGCCAGCGGTGCCCGTGTTCTGACCACGTTGATGTATTCGCTCAAGCAGCGTGGCGGCGGCCGCGGCCTGGCCACCCTGTGCCTAGGCGGCGGCAATGCGGTTTCCATGACGGTCAAGGTTCCGGCCTAGGGCCGGCGTCAAGGCCGGCGGGGCGCCGCGGCGACGATCTAAGGCGATTGGCTCCAGCGCCAGCGAAGGTCCTGTCCCTCTTGCAACGGGTAGCATTCGGCGCTTCGATCGGCCCAGACCCAGTCGCCGCCCGGATCTCGTACCTCGAAGATCCACCCTTCGGAGGCGGTTTGGCTGGCCACGTGGCCGGCGATGCCCCGGACATACAGGCCGCAAGGTACGCCATAGTCCTGGACGGTCACTTCGAAGCCCCCGACGGCAGCGGCAGCTTGTAGGACGCCCAAGGCGGTTGCATTCTCTGCGAGGACTGTGCCGTTCCAGACCGGTGCGTCGGGGCCCACGATGAGGATGTGGTAGGTTCCCGTTTCTCCCAGGCCTTGGCTTCCGTGGCTGCCCAGGAGGGCCAGCACGAGGGCCAGGGATGCTGCCGCTGCGAGGGCCGCAGCAGCCAGGCGCAGGGCGGGTTGTGGAAGTCGGCGCATGGCATCAACCCAACTTGATGCAGATCAGGAAGCCTTGAAGCATGTTAACGGTTGCCAGGGGTCATGCAGAGTGCCCGCAGCCTGCGTGACAAGAGCGGCAACACCCGACTGCTCATCCTGGCACAACTTCAACAGCACCCGGGCAGCACGCTCAGCGATGTCGCCGGCCACTTGGGCGTAACCGTTCAGGCGGTGTCCAGCTACGCCCGCGACCTCGCTGCCGACGGCGCCATGACCGGCGGGCCCGGCGGCTACCGCGTGACCCCCCGGGGCCTGGGGCTCCTCCACGAAGGCACCCGCCGATTGCGCGACGCCGTGGAGGCCGTAACGGCGCCCCTTCGCGACGTTCGCGTGGCCAGCGCCGTCGCCCACGAGCCCATCCGCGCCCAGCAGCCCGTTGGGCTCTTCATGGAAGCAGGAGACCTGGTCGCCCGGCCGGGGGCGGAATCCACCAGCCGCGGAATCGCCCGTCAGGCAGCCGGCGCGGGCGAGGAGGTGGTCGTCGGGGACCTTGAGGGAATCGTCGATCTCATGCCTGGCCGCCTCACCATCGTCGCGTTGCCAGCTCCAGTGGAGGGCGGCACCGCCCGCGTGGACAGCCGGGTCCTGGCCGACCTGCTCTCCAGCCGGGGCAGGGCCGACCGGGTCGGTGCCCTCGACACTGGTGCACGCATCCTCGCACGCCGCCTCCTCGGCCGACTCGATCTCGAATTTGCCGCCGATCACGCCGCGTTCAATGCCGCTGAACGAGGCCTCGATGTGCTCTTGTTCGCCAGCCGCGACCACCTGCCGGACGTCATGCGGGCCATGGACCACCTCAATGCCCGCACCCTGCGCCGGGTACCGGTGGAACTCGTCGAGGCACCCGAGGCGACCCCCCGCACCCGGCGGCGCGGGACCGCCTCGGGGACCGGCGAATTGACCCCCGGCAACGAGCGGGCGGGCACCGGAGTGCCATCGTGAGAAGGCTGCTGGCCGAGGTGCGAGGATTTGACCGCCCCGGCCAGCCCCTTGACCTGGAAATCCACGCCGGCGATGTCATCCTGCTGCGCGGACCCAACGGATCGGGCAAAACCAGCCTCCTCCGGACCCTGGCCGGACTGCCCGCACCCCGCCGTGCGCAACGGGTAGCTGTTCAGGGCACCGACCCCACCAAGGCCCCCGCGCATCGTCTGCCCGGCCTGGTGGCGCTCAGCCCCCAGGAACCACGCGATGGCCTGGTTGGCCTAACCGTAGCCGGCGAATTCCGGATGCGCCGACGCGGAGTCCCACAGGCACTTGGAGGTCTGGCCGGTCGCGAAGCAACTGGCCTATCCTCCGGGGAGGCACGCTTGACGGTGCTAGAGTTGGCCGACGGCGAGGCCCCGCTGCTCCTGCTTGACGAGGCAGGCGAGGGACTGGACCACGGGGGCCTCCAGCGCCTGCGCGGCCTGGTGGATGACCACCGTCGCCGTGGAGCAGTCATCGCGGTGGACCACCAGGGACTCCTGGTCGATCAGGCCACGCGCGTGGTCGACCTTGGTCCGGCGGCAGCCAGCGCCGCATGCCATCTGCCTGTGGCCCCGCCGGGCCCGGTTCTGGTACGTTGCCGTGCCAGCCGGTGGAAACACCTCACACTGCCCGCGCTGGAGCTCGGCCCAGGAGTTCATGCGCTGGCCGGACCCAACGGCAGTGGAAAGAGCACCCTGCTTCGCCGCCTGGCGGGCCTCATCCCCGACGGCGGCGCCACCGTGAACATCTGCGGAGTTGCGCCCAATCCCGGCCATAATGTCACGCTCCTGCCACCGCGCGGAAGCGACCTGCTTGGCCGCCCGACGGTGGGCGAAGACCTGGCCCGGGCGGACGGCCGCCTAGTCGCTCGCCTCCTCACCCGGGACCTGCTGAATCGTCATCCTCTCACGCTCAGCGGCGGCGAGGCGCAACGGGCAGCACTCGCCAAAGTGCTCGCCAGCCCTACGCCGGTGGTGCTCCTGGACGAACCGGAGGCGCACCTTGACGAGCCGGGCCGCCGGGTGCTGTTCGACCTGATGGCGGAGGCCACCGAGGCAGGCGTCTGCATGGTCATCGCAACCCATGACCGAACGATCCTGGAGGCGGCGCACACGGTGACCCAAATGGGCAATCCCCAAAGGACCCACATGCCCGGCCCACGCCAGGTCGTCGCATGAACCGGCCGGCAGCGGTAGGCATCCTGGCCGCCATCGTGCTGCTCACCATCGTTGGCCTCACGGCACCTTGGCCCGTGGCCGGCGCGCTGTCGCTGGCGGCACTGGTGGCCCTACGCAGCGGACGGGGCGTCTACCTGGCCACCGCCGTCGGGGCGATCGTCATCCACGCCGGTGTCATGGCCGTACTGGCTCCAGGCCCAGACCCTCATCCGTTGGGCCCCGTCACCGTTGGTTTGGACGGCGCCCGGCGGGGCCTCGCGGGTGCCCTGCGCCTGGCTGCGGTGTTGGGCTGCAACCTCGCCGTATTATCACACGCTCGGCCTGCCGTCATCCTGGATGGACTGCGGCTCCCTGCCCGCGCCACGGCCCTGGTGGCGGCAGTTCTTCTGGCGGCCCAGGACGTGGCCACCGATGCAGCCCGCCTGCGGGACGCCCGCCGCCTGGAGGGCACATGGCCCCGTGGTGCCGCACGCATCGCCGCGGCCGCCCAACTCGTGGCCCCCCTCCTGATCGCTTCACTGCGGCGGGGCGAGGCCAGGCGGGACGCGCTGAGGCTGGCCGGCCACGCCACCGGACATCGATTCGCCGCCGTGGTCGCCATTGCCGCCCTCGTGGTGGCAGGGCGTCTGGCCCTGGTCGCCGTCCCCAACATCAGTCTCGCCTACGCCGCCGCTTTCCTGGGGGGTCTGTTGCTAGGCCCCGCCGCAGGAGCCCTCGGCGCCCTCCTGGGCATGGCCATCACCGACTTCCTGTTGACCGGCTTGCTCCCCACCGGGTTCGTCAATGCCCCAGCCATGGCGCTTCTGGGGCTGGCCGGCGGAGGACTGCGGCGCGTGAACCTGGTCGGAAGTGCCCATGAACGCCTGGCAGGTCGGCTGGTGGCTGGCACCGCGGGCATCCTGGGGACCCTGGCGTTCAGCATCGTTTCCGACACTGGCACCTGGCTTCTCGTGCAGGAGTACCGAGGCAACATCGATGCCTGGCGGGCCATCGTGGCCGCCGGCCTCGTCTTCAACGCCCTGCCTGCTCTGCTGAACGGGATGCTGTTCGCCGCTGCCGTTACACCTGTGGCGCAGGCCGTGCAAGCCCTGGAGGCCACGTCGCACGCACGCCGTTCCACGGCAGCCCCGGCGCGCCCGGTCGCCGCCAGGCCGGACTCGCGATAGGGGGTGTCCGGACGGCATGCCCGGCCGGAGCGGTGTCGGCCGTGGACATCGGACCGTCCAACTGGAGGCGGCCCCCATCACATCCGGCCGACGCGATCGCACAGCTACTCGAAAGGCACCGGCCCCGGGAATTCGTAGATCAGGCAGCCCGATCCACCGTCGGGAGCCCCCTGCGCCGGAATGAACATCGTGGCAACGTAGCGGCCGTCGTCCAATCGGCTGACCGTTGGATTTGCAAAAGCAGTGTTACCAAGGGGAGTCCGCACGTGCAAGGGTGTGTAGAACAGCCCGTTGCCCACGACGCATCGCCAACTGGACCATTGGTTCAGCACCTGCTGGGCTTCCATGATGGTCAACTGCTGGCCACGCCAGGAAAATGAATCACGGTCACCAATCTTGCCGGCAAAACCCACGGCCTCGATGCTGAGTCGCGCCGCCGTCAGCGGCCAGGCCCGCCAGCCGGGAGTATCGGCCCCATTGAGGAGAACCCCGACGCCGGGCTGATCGATTCGGCTGTCCTTGAAATAATGCAGGCCCAACACGATGGCTGCCTCATTCCAGGAATCACCCTGCACATCCATGATGCTGGGCGTTCCCATGGCGCCGGAATCGCGGAAACAATCCCTGGCAAACCGCTGGTTGGACGGCGGCTGCCCACCCATGAAGGCCTCCACCGTGTCATAGAAGGCCACCTGGATTCCGATTCCCTCGGATTCATCGTTCTTTTCGAACGCCAGCAGGATTCCACCCCACTGCTGGCAGAAGGTTCCCTGGGAAGCCCGCTCCGCCAGCAGGATTGGCTCGCTCCAGGTCGTCAGATTGTCGGAGGAGGTCACGTAGAGGTTGAAGATGTCATTGCCCACCAGATGGTGGAAAACGCCCAGATAGCGGGGGGCGGCCGAGCCGGTCCGGGCTGCACCACGCAATTCCACAATCTTCAGGGTGTCGAGGCCAAATCCATTGGCCGCCTGTGCCCCGAATGTATGGGCAGTGGATGCATTGACATTGCACAACGAATGGAACAATTGGAGATTCGCTCGGGGCAAATGCCAGGACGAGGCCAACTGGACGAGTTCCCATGTGGTCATGGCCTGGAGGCGTCGCTGCGTGTCGAGGCCCGTGTGGTTGTGGTTCTCCACGATGAGCGTGTTGCGCTGGTCCTCGATGCTCATGACGGCGAGTTGCGCGACGTTGCGGACTTGTGCGCTCTCCAGGAACCAATTGCACAGGGCCACCTCGGCGAGCTGAATGGTATTGAAGGCCTGGAGTTCCGCAATGGTTTCGGGCGCCCGGATGGGAAATTGCGGTGTCGGTTGTTCCGGGCGCAGGACGGAAATGATGGTGTTGCGTAGGCCGTCCTCGTTGCCAATCAGGTCGGCGACCTGGGGCCCGGTTCGCCAGTGGGCAAACAGGAGCAGGTCTGCGATGATTCCGCATGCGTCTTCGTTTGAGAGCCCTGCCAGGCGCGTGGTTGGCAGGGAGGTGACCGTTGCCATGGGCGGCATTTGGGGCGGCCCTGCAAATCATTGCCGTATGGGGCCGCCCCTAAATGCGCGACATCCGGGTGCAAAGGTGAGCAGCCAGCCTAACGGGGGTGGCCACCGCGCCCCGATGCGGCTGGGCGCGCGTTGCCCACTAGGCGACCTTTGGTGCAGGTACGCCACGGGCCAGCCGGCGGGCAGCCAGGCCGAAGAGGACCAGCACTGCTGGAGTGGGCAGTCCGATGGCCTCCTGCCTGGGTGCATGGTCTGGATGGCCGCCCCCGGTGGCTGCGGCGCCGACGCCGACGGCGTTGCTGTCGACACCGGTTGGATCGGTCGCGTGTGCCCCTACAGGTCCGGTTCCGTTGGAGCCGAGCTCGATGTGGTCGGATGCCGGCACCGCGGTCCCGCTGGTGGCCTCCGCTGGATTCGTGGAGCCGGATTCCGGTGTCTCGGCGATGTGGAGGGACAGGGTGCGTTCGGCCACGGCCCCATCGGCATCCGTTGCCTGGAGCGTGATCTGGTAATCTCCGGGCCCCAGCGTCAGTTGTACGGACGGCCCCTGGCTGGTGCCCGCGGGTGTCAGCCAGGACATGTCGGGGGCTGGGCCGTCCGGGTCGGTGGCGCTGGCCGAGAGGCGGAAGGGCTGGTTGGCGACGGCGGTTTCCGCCTGAATCCCGGCGATGGACGGGGGGAGATTGATGACGTCGACGGGGACCACCAACTGAACTTGGTCGTAGCCGTCGTCGGCGGTCAGGCGTAACGTGTGGATGCCCAGAGTCGCGGGGGTGTGCTCAGCGGGTGCCATGCCCTGGACCACGCGTGCCCCAAGCACGAGTTGCCAGGAGACGTTCACGGTGTCCCCGTCTTCGTCATCCAGCAGCGGGTCAATGGAGAGGGGAGTCACGCGATCGGCGGTCAGTCGAGCCATGGGGGCAAAGGCCGGGGGCCGGTTGACCACGTTCACCTGGACATGGTCTCGCAGGACCGTATCGGGCCCGATGGCATGGAGGGCCACGTCATGCAGGCCCACGGCGGTGAAGGCGTGTTCGATGTCCAATCCGCGGCGCTGCGTCGAGGCACCGTCGGGCGCGCGGATCGTCCAGGTGGCATCCAGGATGTCCCCCGGCACGTCGGCGACGGCGCGAAACGCCTGGCGCACCTGCCGGAACGGGTCGCCGTTGCCGCTTCCGGCGGAGCCCGGGGTGAACCGGGGCCACGGTTGCAGCGACCCGGCAGCGACCGGGATGGCTTCTGCGGTGCAGAAGGCGTCGGACGCGCCGCCGGGCTTACGGGCAAAGCCGCCGTCCGGGTTTTGCAGGCTGGCCAGGTAGTCGAGGGTCGCGGGGAGCGGCTCGATGCCTGCCGCGTGGTAGCCGTGGACGGCCCAGAGGGTGCTCTGGCAGTTGACGCCTACGCCGCTGCCGGGCAGGTCGCGGTGGCCACCGGTACCGTCACGGGTGCTGTCCAGAAACGCGCGGGCGGAGGCCGCCGTGGCTTCGGTCAGTTCATCGGCGGCAGCCAGCGCCACCAGGGCCATGCCGGTCAGGTCCGTGCTGCTGGCGCCGACGCTGTTGAAGCTCCACCCGCCGTCGAGCTTCTGGTTGAGTCGAACGACATCGGCGCTGGCGCGGATCTGGTTGTCCCCTGGCCCCACGCCGCCGGCTCGCAGGGCGAGGATCGCCCACACGTCGTCGTTGATGGTCTGGGGGTCGCCGGACTGGGTGCCGTCGAAGCCGGCCCGGACGCAGGCGTACAGGTTGACGCCGTGCACGCTGCGGGGGTCGTAACCGCTGGTTCCAACGGCGTGAGCCATGCGCAGGTTCGCGTTGTACACGGCTCCCGTCGGGGGACAACTGGCGGGGGGCGTGGGCTCCAGGCGATCGAAGAGTGCGTCGTCCGGGCTGGGCCAGATCTTGATGTCGTGGCCGGCCTGGGCTGCTGCCTCAGCGACCAGGCGTACCCAGGTGGGAAACCGCCCGTCGGTTCGACTGTTCAGGAGGTAGTCCAGACCGGCCTCGGCCTCGGCGTTGCTGCCGCCGGCCCCCTGGCCAAGGGCCGACCCGGAGCACAGGAGGAGTACCGCGAATGCTGTCGTGGCGATGCGGTGCACGGGGACCTACTGGACAATCCACTGCTGGTAGTCCAGGGTCAGCACCTGGCCGGGCTGAAGCCGGAGGGCGTCAATGCCGAGATCGCTGTATTGGCCGTCCACGTAGAGCGCCCAGTAGGTGGCCACGGCGCTGGAAACGAAGTCGACGCTGGTCACGTAGCGGCCGTAGCCCTCGAAGGAATCATGGCTCCATTCCAGCAGGCAGCCGCTGGCCACCGCAGCGTCCAGGGCCTCCCCGCCCGTGGCGCCGGGACTGATGGCCACAGGGCAACTCTTGTAGGGGCTGCCGGACAGCGAGATCTCGACAACAGGCGAATCCTGGCCAGTAACAGGAGCGGTGGTGAATGCAAACATCACGAGCACGGCGCAGGCGGTCAGCCTTGAAGCGGACATGGGCCCACGCATCGACGCACGGACCTTAACCATTGTTGAAGCGGTTAAAGTAAACTTGAATGAAGGGTGAAAGGACGAAGTTGCGACTTGAGCCAATTCGCCTGCCGGGGCCGCGCAGGCCAGGCCCGCGACGGTTCAGGCGAGCCACCGTAAGCGAAACGCCCCGCGGCCTGCCACGGCACGCCAGCCAACCACACCAACGAGGCCGAGCCGGCGAAACGGCGACACGCCCCTGGCGCCCCAGGCGGGCTTAGGCAGACACAATGACGATGCCGCGCATTCCCATGAAGTTGTTCTCCTGGTTGCGGGCGCCGTTGTGGTGGACGCAGAAGTACTGGTAGATTCCCGGCGTCTTGAACGTCGTCGTGAACGAATCGTCGGTGCCGGAAGGCTCGTCCAGGCCACCATTGGGGAACGAGTCAAAGTTGTCGTGGGGCAGCCGGCTGTCAATCTGCTGGTGGACCACGCGTTCCCGCGAGACCGAGTGACAGTAGGGGCTGACCCAGGTCCACGTCACCGAATCGCCGACCTTCACTTGCGTGATCATGCCGCCGCTGGCGCCGTCGACGTAGCTGAAGTCACGCACCTGTACCGTTGCAGCGGAGGTGCCGGGCGCAGGACCAAGGGCGCTGCTTCCGCACCCGTTGAACAGGTGGGCTGCATTGGCCGTGGGAGCCAAGATTGTGAACAAAAACAAGGCAGCGACGGCGATCGCCGAGGCGCCTAGGCGTACGGAACGGGGAGTCAGTTGCAACTAGATACCACCAGGCGAACCAATGGCTAACGGGGATACAACCCTTTTGCCGGCGCGGTTGGAGCCCATCCCCGGCGGCAGGTCGTGTCGCCGCGCTGGCGAGCTAGCGCCCGCGCCAAGGGATGGCCGGGGCGTGCCCCAGGCGAAAGATTGGGGCGGAGACAAGCACCGAAGGGACGTTCTCCGGTCGCCAGCGCGAAGCGCTGGAGGGTCTGGGCGCGACCCAGAGCGAGCCACGCGAGCCAATGGGTCCGCCTAGATTCGCCCCCAAGCTCGCCGGTGGCTTGCTCGGGGTCTCCCTCGCCCGTTGGGCTCGGGCAAATCTGGCCGGCCCCGCTTCACTCGCGGGGCTCGTTCAGTGGGTCCGCCCAGATTCGACCGGAGACAAGGACCGAAGGGACGTTCTCCGGTCGCCAGCGCGAAGCGCTGGGGGGTCTGGGCGCGACCCAGAGCGAGCCACGCGAGCCAATGGGTCCGCCCAGATTCGAACTGGGGATCTTCGCCATGTCAAGGCGACGTCATAACCAACTAGACCACGGACCCGTGGTGCCTCCCCCTACTAGGGGCGCGAGGCGGCCCAATTGGGCATCCCATTTAACTGCTGCGTTGGGCCGCTTCAGGGCCGCTTCAGTCCCGACTGCTCATGTCCGACCGGCGCCAATCCTCGAAGACATCCTTGATGCGGCCCTCAAGGTCCGCCTTGGCGGCCCGTACGATGCTCCGCATGCGGCGAAGATCCCGCGATGCGCTCTCGTAGGGCTCCGAATCGGCCAGGTAGCTGTTGATGACCTCAAGCGGATTCTCCCACTTCACGAGGTCCTTGACATCCTGAACCTTCTCTTCCAGCGCCTCTGCGACGAGGCTGGTCATGTCGCCCGCGATTTCAAGGTAGCCAGCGACCATTTCCTCAGGATCCGGGTCGTCGGGGACTTCCTCTCCGGCCGCCTTGGCTTCGAAGGCAATCACGGCGTCCGTCAACTGCTTCTTGACGTCGCGGATGCTGTCGCGGATCTCCTTCAGCCCATCATCCACCAGACCTTCGGTGTTGGCCAGGAAATTGTCCAGCGCGGCGACCTGGTTGTCCCACATGTAGAGCAGTTCCTCCTTGGCGCACGGACGCCCTGCCAACTCGGTTGCATTCTTCAGGTGCGCGTCGGCTTGCCGCCGCAGCTCATCGACGCTCGGGTCGCTCACGGGCGTCGAACCTGGAGGGTGCCACATAAAGGGCGCGCTAGGCGCCTGGGTGTCCGGCCGGCCCTGTTCAGGCGTACAGCGCTTCGGCCGCGCCCAACCCGGCCTGCAGATCTCCCCGGTTCAGCTTGCCAATGGCGGCCAGGAAATCGGCGTGCGTGATGGTGGATCGCTCCTGGCGCAGGGCGCGCATGCCGGCCTCCGTACACAGGGCCTGGATGTCGGCTCCGGTGGTAGCATCGAGGCGGCCCACGACGCTGGCTAGGTCCAGGTCGCCGGCAAGGCTCATGGGGGCCGTGTGGAGCTTGAGGATTTCCAGCAGGCCCTCGGGGCTGGGAAGTGGAACATCAATGATCCGGTCGAAGCGGCCGGGCCGCGTGATGGCCGGATCCAGGATGTCCGCCCGGTTGGTCGCCGCCAGGATGCGAACATCGCCGCGATCGTTGAACCCGTCCAGTTCTGCCAGCAGTTGCATGAGGGTGCGTTCCACCTCGCGGTTGCTGGCGTTGCCGTCGTCGGTGCGCCGGGCCGCAATGGCGTCGATCTCGTCGATGAAGACGATGCTCGGGCTCTTTTCGCGGGCCAACTGGAAGACCTCCCGCACGCGGCGGGCGCCCTCTCCGATGAACTTCTGGACCAGTTCGCTTCCCACGAGCCGGATGAACGTGGCATTGGTGGCGTGGGCCGCCGCGCGGGCCAGCATGGTCTTGCCGGTTCCAGGCAGTCCCTTCAGGAGAACGCCCCGGGGCGGCCGGATGCCCAGTTGTTCGTACAGTTCCGGGCGCGTGAGCGGGTACTCGACGCTTTCGCGAATCTGCTGGATGACCTCGTCGAGGCCGCCGATATGGGCGTACGTGACGCCGGGCCGGTCGGTGACCTCTGCAGCAGAGACCAGCGGATCACGGCTGGAGGGCAGGATGCCCACCACCGTGAGGTTGTTCTGGTTCAGGCTCACGCGGGTGCCCGAGGAGAGGTCCTTCCGGTTGACGAAGTCCGCCACCGGGACGACGAAATTAGGCCCCGTGGTGCTCTTGATGACCACGCGGCCGTCGCTCAGGGTGTCCAGCACGGTCCCCACGATAAGAGGGGGGTGCTTGATCTTCTCCAGTTCGACGGTGAGCCGCTGCACCTCACGGGTGAGGTTCTGGACCTCTTCGCGCAGGTGGCGGATCTCGGTGTCCGCCTTTCGCTTCTGTTCACGCAGATCAGCGTTGCGCTCCTCCAACTGGACCACCCGCTCTTCGGGGGGGGTGTCGGGGGAGATACGCTTGCGAACGGCCACGGGCGACTCCAGGACCATCGATTGAGGCGATGGCTTTATGGCTTGTCGTTGGCCACTACCCATCCAGGCGGGGTGACCAATCATGGAATGTGAGATGTGCGGCAAGGCAATCGCTACCAGGAAGCACCTCGTGGATGGCACGATCATGAACCTCGGCACGTGCTGTAGCCGCTACGGCACTCCTGTTGGGGGCTCGGCAGCCCCGGCGCCAGCCGGGAGTCCGGGGTCCATCGAGCAGGGGTTGGCACGGCGTGCCCAGCGCGGTCGCAGCCGGGACATCTTCGACGAGGAGCGCCTCGAACTGGTCGATGACTACGGCAAGCGCATCCGCGAGGCGCGCGAACGCAAGGGCATCACCAAGGAGATGCTGGGAAGCAAGGTGGCCGCCCGGGTGCCCCAGTTGAACCAGATCGAGTCCAACCACCTGCGACCCAGCGACCAGATGGCCAAGGCCATGGAGCGCGAACTGGGCATCACGCTCTTCGAGAAGGTTGAGGCCGGAGCACCCAAACCGGCACCGGCCAGTGGTGGCGCCGGCCTCACCATCGGCGACCTGCTCAAGAACGCCAAGAAGAAGTGATGGCGCAGGTGGACAGGCGACGCCGGCGAGGGCAGCCATGATATCTACTAGCGATGCCGCGGGGGCCGCCGCCCATGCGCTGGCCGGCGGGTTGGTCTGCTTCCCCACTGAAACGTTGTGGAGCCTGAGCTGTCGCGCCGACGATCCCGCCGCCGTAGCGCGGGTTTTTGCGGCCAAGGAGAGGCCCGGTGGGGTCCCGCTGGCTGTTGGGGTGGCGTCCTGGGCGGCCGCCGCCGACCTCGTG
>JBFIJP010000079.1:0-12987 GCA_041600695.1 Thermoplasmatota archaeon
CCGGGGCTGGCCGCTCTCCTCCTCGAAGGTGTCCGGGTTTTGCACGAAGGAGCGCAGCACTGGGTTGGCCTCGTCGCTGATGTCCCACACCCAGGCGGCGCCGGTGGGGATTTGCGGGTCCAGGAGCGCCGGCAGCGGCGTATCCTGGTGGACGCAGTTGTTGGCGATGATGTGTTCGTCGTCAACGATGAGGATGGTGCCGTCGTCGCTGGCGAGGGCCTGGTGATGGTACTTGATACGGGGGTCGTCCATCATGCTGACCCAAGTGGGGTCGGTGGGGCCGCCGGCGTCTTGGCTGATGTCCCAGATGAAGGTCTCGCCGCCGAGGCCCGTGTATGTGCCGCCGCCACCGGCGCAGTAGGCGCGGTCAAGGTCGACGCGGACGGTGATGTCGTGGCAGCCGTCGCTCTCGACCGGGATGCTGCCCATGGTGGCCGGGATGGGGAACGTGTGCACCGTCGGGTTGCGCGGATCGGTGATGTCCAACACATCGATGCGCTTGGTCTGCCCGCTGGCGCCGCTGCTGTAGATGTAGGGGGTGCCGGGGACGGCGGCGAGGTTGTGAACGCCGGCGCTGGGCAAGGGCATGGTGGTGATCAGTTCGGGAGCCGACGGGTCGGTGGCGTCCACCACATGAACGCCCCGGCCGCTGCCGGCGAGTACCGCGTACGTCTTGCCCTGCCACTCAAGGACATCCACATCGCGGGCGCCGATGCCTGGCAGGCTGCCCAGGGTCACCGGCTGTTGGGGGTTGCTGACATCCGCCAGGACCAGATCGCCGCCATTGGTCCAGTAGAGGATGTTGCCGTGAATCCAGATGCCTTGTCCTGCGCCCTCAAGTTCGTGGATGTAGCTGGCGCCGAAGCCGCTCAGGTTCCCCAGGTGGGGCAGGGGCCCCACGGGTTCGGGTGCGGCAACCGGCTGGGACGCGTCATCGGTCAGGCAGCCGGCGAAAGCCGCGAAGGCCAGCAGGCCGGCAACCAGAGGGAGCTTCATGGCGTGAGAGCGGGGTGCCGTAGGCTTAGGTGTTGTGGGGGCCATGGCGTGCGGGGAGACCCCCGCCACGGCGCCAGCTGCGCTGCCGAATCGGTGCGGGGACAGGCACGACTCCGCCCCTCCACTGGCAGCGAAGAGGCTGCTACCCCGCCAGCCACCCCAGCCTCGGGCGGGTTCCCGGCGACCCGTTGTTCGTCACGGCGTTCCACGGCTCCCTGCCGCAGGTCCGCGTGTCCTGGCAGGCAAGACCAGGGCACCGGCCATGGCAACGATGCACAGCCGCTCTTGCGGTGGCAATGAGGCGCTCCCCGTCAATTCTGAAGCGACGAATTCTGAACATGTTCGACTCAAACCTGGAGATGTTCGAAAGCGTTTTGTCATCCTGGAAGCCTAGTACCAGCCGATGGCGGATCCTGCCGAAACGCCCGCGAGGGCTGGATCAAGCGGAGGACCTGTAGGTTGCTAAGCCTGGAAGGCGTCGTCGTGCGCGCCGCAAATCCGGCCCATGAGGTGCTCAGCGTAGAAGCACTGGCCTTCGTGGCCGACCTGGAGCGCCGCTTCGGCGCCCGTCGCCGCAACCTGGTCGCCCAACGAATCCGGCGCCAGCAAAGCTGGAACAGTGGCGAAGCCATCGGCTTCCTGCCAGAGACAGCCGAGGTACGGGAAGGCGACTGGCGCGTCGCCGCCACGCCACGCGACCTTCAGGACCGCCGCGTCGAAATCACCGGGCCAGCCGACCGCAAGATGATGATCAACGCCCTGAACTCAGGTGCAAAGGTGTTCATGGCCGATCTGGAAGACTCCGGCAGCCCAACGTGGGCCAACGTGGTCGACGCCCAGATCAACCTCCGCGACGCCTCCCACGGCACCATCCGCCTGGAGGACGAAGCGCGGGGCAAAGTGTACGAACTTGGACCCCAACCAGCCGTACTCGTGGTGCGCCCGCGCGGCTGGCATTTGGACGAAGCCCATGTGGAAGTGGACGGGCGCCCCATGTCAGGCAGCCTCTTCGACTTCGGCATGGCCTTCTTCCACAACGCACGCGCCTTGCTTGAGAAGGGGTCCGGACCCTACTATTACCTACCCAAGTTGGAGCACCACCTGGAAGCCCGCCTCTGGAACGATGTCTTTGTCGCGGCGCAGGAAACACTCGGCATCCCTGTGGGCACCATCCGGGCCACCGTCCTCATCGAAACGCTGCCCGCCGTGTTCCAGATGAACGAAATTCTATGGGAACTGCGCGACCACGCCGCCGGACTCAACGCCGGCCGCTGGGACTATATCTTCAGTTGTATCAAGACCCGCCCGGCCGACCCGGACGCCGTTCTCCCTGACCGCGCCCAGGTGTCGATGACCGTTCCCTTCATGCGGGCCTACACCCAACTCCTCGTGGCCACGTGTCACCGCCGCGGCGCCTTCGCCATGGGGGGCATGAGTGCTTTCATCCCGAACCGCCGCGACCCCGACGTGACGGAGGCCGCGCTGGCCGCCGTGCGCGCCGACAAGCAGCGGGAGGCCGACGACGGATGCGACGGAACCTGGGTCGCCCACCCGGATCTGGTTCCAGTGGCCACCGAGATCTTCGACCGAGCCCTCGGCGACCAGCCCAACCAATTGCATCGCCAGACCGACGCGAGCCGGATCAGCGCCGCCTCACTGCTGGATTTCAGCGTGCCCGGCGGCCGCGTCACGGAAGCCGGCTTGCGGGCCAACCTGGAGGGCGCCGTGGCTTACGTCGCCCACTGGCTGGCCGGCCGCGGCGCCGTTGCCTGGCACAACCTCATGGAGGACGCTGCCACCGCCGAAATCTCCCGCAGCCAGGTGTGGCAATGGCTCCACCACCACGTGCCGGTGGACGGCTCCCCCCTCACCGCCGATCGGGTAACCACCCTGTTGGCCGAAGAAACCGACCGCATTCGGAACGCCGTCGCCCCAGACGCCGCCATTCATCTGGACGCCGCACGAGATCTGATTGCAGAACTCGTCCTCGCACCCGAGTTCCAGCCCTTTCTCACCACCCCCGCCTACCAGCGAATCGTACAATTGGAGGACCACGCGTGACGCCCGAAATCGAAGGACGCATCCAAGCCCAAGCCGACGACCTAGCCCGCCAGTGGGAGAACGACCCCCGCTGGGAGGACATCCAGCGCGACCACAGCGCCGAGGAGGTCGTCCGCCTGCGGGGCAGCCTCCAATTCGACTACCCGGTGGCCCGCCACGGCGCCGAACGCCTCTGGCGCCTGCTTAACGACGCCGAACCGGTTCGAGCACTGGGTGCGCTCACCGGCAACCAGGCGATGCAGATGGTGCGCGCCGGCCTCAAGGCCATCTACCTCAGCGGCTGGCAGGTGGCGGCCGACGCCAATCTGGCCGAGCAGATGTACCCGGACCAGAGCCTGTACCCGGTTAACTCGGTGCCCGCTGTCGTGCGCCGGATTAACAACGCCCTGCGCCGCGCCGACCAGATCGAGTGGAGCGAAGGCAACGTCACTCGCGACTGGTTCGTCCCCATCGTGGCCGACGCCGAAGCGGGCTTCGGCGGCCCACTCAACGCCTTCGAACTCATGAAGAGCATGATCGAGGCGGGCGCCGCGGCCGTCCACTGGGAAGACCAGTTGGCCAGCGAGAAGAAGTGCGGCCACCTGGGCGGCAAGGTGCTGGTTCCGACCAGTCACCATGTGCGGACCCTGAAGGCGGCCCGCCTGGCGGCCGACGTGATGGGCGTTCCCACCCTGATCGTAGCACGCACCGACGCCCGCGCGGCAACCCTGCTCACCAGCGACGTCGACCCCATCGACCATGCCCACATCACCGGCGAACGCACCCCCGAGGGCTACCTCCGCGTCACGCCAGGCATCGAGCACGCCATCGCGCGCGGCCTCGCCTACGCCCCCTACGCGGATCTGCTATGGTGCGAGACCAGCACCCCGGACCTGGAGGAGGCCAAGCAGTTCGCCGACGCCATCCACGCCAAGTTCCCCGGCAAGCTCCTCGCCTACAACTGTAGCCCCAGCTTCAACTGGCGCAAGCACCTGGACGATGAAACCATCGCCCGCTTCCAGCAGGAACTCGGCGAGATGGGCTACCGGTTCCAGTTCATCACACTCGCCGGCTTCCACGCGCTCAACGAATCCATGTTCGAGCTGGCCAAGGGCTACGCCGCCGAAGGCATGACTGCCTACGTGCGACTCCAGGAGGACGAGTTCGCCATGGAGAAGGAGGGCTACACAGCGACCAAGCACCAACGCGAGGTCGGCACCGGGTACTTCGACGAAGTGTACCGGGCCATCAGCGGCGGCACCGCCAGCACCTTGGCCATGGAGGGCTCAACGGAAAGTGAGCAGTTCCACAAAGCCGTCAAGGACAAGGTGAACTGAGCCTTCGCACGGCCACCGACTCCGAGCGAAGAGGCGCTGGAATAGGCCCAGCTCGAGCAGCGGCAGGCTGCCCAGAACGGGCCCATTCCAGTTCCTACTGGTTCACCCTCACGAGCGCGGCGTTCCGGTCTTGACCGCGCTATCGGCCACGTAGACAGTCAGTCGACCTTCGAGGTATCCGGTATCAACGGCCCACGTGACCTCCTGCTCGCCGGCTTCGGCTTCACCACAATCGAACGGGACATCATCGGCGGCCGTTTGCAAGGTAACACCGCCGCCCAGGTACCAGACTCCAGCGCCCCCATAAGGCGACACATCGATGCAGTCGCCAACGGAAAAAGCGGGATCGACAAACGTTCCGCTATCCAGTTCAACATACATCCAGAGACGGCCCTGACTTTCAGGAACCTCGAACGTGGCGCCGGACGGCATGCCGCCCACGGCGGTGAACTCGCCTTCGAAGACAACCTGAGGTTCCATTGCCGGTACAGGGTTCGAGACGGCCAGGTCTCCGTCGATGGGATCCGAAGGTGAGTCATCAAGACAGCCCGCGATGGATGCAACGGAAAGGGCAAGCAGGATGAAAGGCACGTTGTGACGATCCATGCATCAGGAAGGAGTCCTGATTTTATAAAACCAATCGAACACACGTTGGCCTGTCACGTCAAGACCGGCCGAATTCGCTCAGTGGCCCATTCTGCGACGGTGCACGACGCGCGACAAACCTCTACGCACACGCTCGACACACAAACGGAAACCGGCCCTCGATTGCAATACGACCCGAACACGGCAATGATCACCCGAATGCCATAATTGTTGCACGACTCACCCCGACAGACATCGGGGGTGATGACAAGATGGACGACGATGCCATAGTTGTCACAGTTGCCGGCCACACTGACCAGTGTTTCGTCCACCATGGCCACGCCGCTTTCAGCCTCCTCCTCGTCAGGACGTTGCGACAGGATCTCGCAGCACCCCGGTTGGGTGCCACATTTCACCAGCCCGTCGGTGGCGTACTCAACGGGGCCGCCAACTGCCCAACAGGCAAATCGGACGATCCAGCAGTCGGGCTGAGGATACAGACCGCAGGGTTTGTCAGGGTCAGAGCATTCCACCTCAATTCCGGTCGGATAGGAATACTGGCGACTGATTTGGCAACTGAAGGCCGCCTGCTCGGGTGTGCCGATGGTTGTGGGCGGCTCACCCCAGTCGTCCGTCACTTGAGCGGAAGCAGGTACGATGGCGGCTACCGCCATGATCACTAGCATGGTTACGCTTTTTGGAGAAACAATCATTTTCATCGACTCCCGAAAAGAGGAAAGAGGAAGAGACGTCAGATTTTACGGCTGTAGGGCGAACAAAGCCGGAGGGTCCTCAGGCGGATCGTCGTCGTCGCCGTTGTTCTGGTTGCAATGTGTGCCTGCAGTCGCTTCTGCGTCCGCACCGTTTTCGCCGGGGCCTCCTGCCCCCGCTCCTGCCCCCGCGCCGCTACCCTGGTCGCAATATTGGACGTTTTCATGGCTGCTGCAATCCGGAGCTGCAAAGACGTAGGTATTCACTTGAATGCCATAATTGTTGCAATTGCCCTGCGCACCCTTCCATGGCTCGCCGGAGATGTCCTCGTAGGCTCCTTCCGCGAAGCGACCCGCGGCACTCAGGTCAGGTCCCAACGCCTGGGCGCCCGGCAGGGCTAGGATGGAGACTAGCGCCACCAGCGCCCACAATCCGATCTTCTTCCGTTCATGTTTCATTTCCTATTCACCTTTTTTTGAATCCGCCGCGGCGGATGAACGAACATGGGGGCGCCGCACTTAGTGAAGGTCGAACAGGCCAGCGCGTGCCCGAATTCATCGACCTTACCTGACCCGACGAGCGATCCCTCAAACCAGGAGAATGCAAGTGGATCGTCCGCCGTCCGAGGCCCAAGCCGCGACAACGCAGGGTGCAACGTCGTGCCACGCCAGCGGGCCGCCACGCTCACTCGCCACACACCAGTTACGGGCCCCCGGCGGCCAGCGGAGAACCCTCTGCGGGCGCTTGGGCGGACCGCAAAGCGGCGCGAATTGTTTTATTGAATGTTTTCTTTTATCGCCCTGATGTCGATGGGCGCGTGGAACCTGTGCACGCCAGGGCTTGTCCTGATGCTGCTTCTGGCGGCTCCCTGGATATCCGCTGGGGCTGACGAGGCCTACACGCAGGAGGTCATCACCGAATGGAACCGGGGCCTCATCGAGGTGTTCGTTGTGCCGCCGGCCCATGGGCCCCTGGTCAACGACGCGGGGGTGCTCGCCGGCGGTGTGCAGGAGGCGCACCCGTGGGCCAACAGCTACACCCGGGCCATGGAGGATGCCGTCGATGGCTGGAGGCGTGCCGTGGCCGACTTCGGGGCGCCGTGGTTGCGCGAAGGCCTGGTTCTGGAGACCTTCGTGATCGGCCGGGATGATGTTGGCGGCGCCCAGGCGGATATCCTCGTTGTGCCCGCCGAATCCCATCTGGGATCGCTGGGTATGGCTTTCCCCGGCAACCGACCCTGCGTCCTGAGCGTCGCCATGCATCGAGACCAGAGCCTGAGCTACGAAGACATGTTCACCATCGCCGGCCATGAGATCGGCCACTGCCTGGGGCTGGCCCACGTTGCGCCGTCGATGCCCTTTGCCGACATGATGGTCGCCGTCTACCCCGAGCCAGTCGGTGCGGTCGACAACCCCGTCCATTGCATGAGCAACCTCAACGTGCGCGGGATCGAGGGCGCCTTTGCCCGGCACCTTGGCCAACCGGCGGAAACCTGGCGGGCTACGGCCACGGTCCTCGCCCGCGACTACCAGCAGGCCCGATGCGTTGACTGATGGAGTGATGCGCCTCAGCCGGGGCGGTGGACCCGGGTGACGCTGGCCTGATCCGTCGGGAACAAGACCAGTTCCTGCACGTTGACGTGGGGCGGCCGGGCACAGGACCACAGGATGGTCTCCGCCACGTCCGCCGCACTGAGCACGCGGGTGCCTTCATACACCTTGGCGGCGCGCTCGGTGTCGCCCGAGAACCGCACCACACTGAACTCGGTTTCGACGAGACCGGGTTCAATGTTGGTGACCCGCACCCCGCTGCCGTGCAAATCGTGGCGCAGACCCTCGGACAAGGCCCGGACGGCGAATTTTGTGGCGCAGTAAACACCGCCACCGGGGTAAACCCAGCGGCCGGCGACGCTGCCCAGGTTGACGATATGGCCGTCGCCACGGGCCTGCATGCGGGGCGCCACCAGCCGGGTCAGGTACAGCAGGCCGAGGATGTTGGTCTGCACCATCTCCTCCCAGTGCGCCGGATCCGCCGCCGGCATGGGGTCCGTGCCCCGCGCCAGCCCGGCGTTGTTGACGAGGATGTCCACGTCCAAGACATCCGGGCGGGCCGCTGCGGCCGCCTCCACGGCGGCTCGGTGGGCCACATCCAGTTCCAGGGTCTCCACGCCTGCTCCCCGCTCGCGCAGGCTCGCCGCCACCGCAGCCAGCCGATCGGCTCGCCGCCCGACGAGCACCAGGTTAGCCCCCGCGCGAGCAAACGCCTCGGCCGTCGCTTCGCCGATGCCCGCTGTCGCGCCGGTCACGAGGACCCGCTTGCCGGCGAAATCCATGCCACCCATTCCCATGGGCGGGTGAAACCGCGAGGCTTCTTGGAGCGTTCGAGCCTCCACCACCCCTTCTGGACAGGCCAGGGCGTGTGCCAAGCAGACCAAATCCCACATAACCATGGGCCATGTCGGACCACCCGTGGGCGTCAATCTTCGCGAACTCTTTCCGCAACACGCCGTGCAACCCGAGTGGTACCACGGCAAACGGATCGCCATTGACGGCCACAACGTGGCCTTCCGCTACCTCACCAGCATCAGGACCCGCGACGGCGATGTCGTGCGCAGCGAAGCCGGCCGCCCGATCAGCCACCTGATCGGTTTCCTTGGCCTGGTCCGCACCTTGCGCGTGGCGGGCGCAGAACCCATCGTGATCTGGGACGGGGATGTCCACCCACGCAAACAGGCCACGGTGGACGAGCGCATCCGAAAACGGGAGGATGCCGTCGCCAAGGCCGAGGCAGCCAAGGCGGCCGGCGACCACGAAACCTACGTCCGCATGATGCGGTCAACAGTCTACCTGGACCAGTCCATGATCGATGACTGCACCACGATCCTGGAACCCCTGGGCGTTGCCGTTGCCCGGGCCGACCACGACGGCGAACGCTATGCAGCGGCGTTGTGCCACGAGGGGCACGCCGACGCCGTGGCCACGGAGGATTTTGACGCCCTGGTGGCTGGCGCGCCGACGGTTTTGCGCAAGGCTGGGGGGCCCGCTACCTTCCTACACCGGCTCAGCGATGTCGAAACCCACGGCCTGAGCCTGGAGCAACTTCAGGAAATCGCCATCGTGTGCGGCACCGACTGGCACCCGGGCGTGAAGGGCTTCGGCCCCAAGACCGCCCTCAAGGCCCTGCGCCAGTACGATTCCCTTGAGCGTATCTTCGAGGAGGCCGATGCGGGCCGCAACGGCACGCGATTCCACCGGCTTGTCGCCGCCTGCGATCTGAATCTGGAGGCCTTCCAGGATCTCAAGGCGTACGTCGCGGATGTCCCCCGCCCCGATGCGCCGCGCTCGGCAAAACCCTGCCCGGAGGTCGCCGCGGCGGCAGCCGAGGATCTTGGTGTTAGCCGCGACCGTGTCCTGGCGTGCTTTTGCTAGCTAATTAGGATACGCTATGGGCAGCCCTGAGAATACGGCCGAACTACTCTAGGGTCGACTTGATAGTACCCCCCTGTTTCCAGTCGAAAGTCGCATCTGAAAGTAGAGCCTACCAGGGTCAAAAAGGGCTTTCCACAGGAAATCATGGGGTAGTTAGGATTCCAATGGAATCAATGCCAGCGAGATAGTTGCATCGCAGCGAAACGTAAGGTGCTCGGCGCCAGGGACCAAAAAAATCATGCTGCCCAACCCGAAGTGGCTGCCCCAACCCGAAGTGGCTGCCCCAAGCTGAGAAGGGCGGAATTGACCAGCGAAAGGGGGGCCGGCAACGCCGCCAACCCATCAAGCCGGATCAGCCAGAATCTTCACCGTCCCGGTGGCCTGGCCAACCTCGACTCGCCACGAAAGTTCGTGATCCCCGGCTTCGAGCCATCCGCAGTCGAACCATGCGTCTGGCGTCCACGCACCTTGGCCAGCCTCACCGCCCATCGGCACGATCACCCATGTACCGCCATAGGTGGAAACCCCGTCACACGAGCCCAGCGTAAAGGCAGGCTCCTGGAATACCCCGCCGTCGTAACCCATCTGGAGCCACACGCGCGTCGCGCCATCGGGTACGGCCACGTTCGCGGATCCCTGCTGCCCCATCACGGCCTCAAAGCGCTGATCCAGAAGCACCTCAGCGTCCGGAGAGGGCTTCGTCGGTGCCGCATCGGCGCGGTCAGCCGTTGCCTCGGCATCGCCCTCGGCGACATCCTCCTGACCCGGATCGGCCGTGTCCAGACATCCGGCCGTGGCTACCGCAACAAGGGCCAGGACCGCCAGGAAAGAGCGCATAATGATGGACGACCCGAGGGCCATGTCACGGTTATGGTGCCAAGGTCGAAATGGACAAGAGCCTCAGACGGCCTTCAAACGGCGCCTCGGCAGGTGGACGGCTAGGCCGCCACGTAGGCGGTCGCCGTCACCGTGCCAGGCATGACCGGCAGCGCCGAACCCCACGCAACGGTGGCCTCCCCGGCGGCGGGACCGGAACATGATCGCTCGTACGTGGATGTACCCACGACGGCTACCTGGATGTTGACGTTGGGATTGACACGGTCCGGGCATCCCGTCAACTCCAATTGCGGCAGGAGCAGGACACCGTCCACCTCAAGACTCAACTGCACCCGCACAGTTCCTTCAGGAACCTCGACGGCAGCTTCCCCCGGGCCGCTGATCGCTTTGGAGAGGATCACCACCGGCGATGGGCCGCCGGCACCGACCGCCTCGCCGACATCAACATGGGACGCGCTGGCCGGTTCGTCGAGGCAGCCGGCAAGGCCGGACAGGGTCAGAGCGAACGCAAACAGGAATCTTGCGCATGCCATGACGCTCGAACCTGCGCACTCCTAGATGATTACATCGCCAACTCGTCGACTGGAGCGACACGATGCGGGATGCCGGCGTCCATGCAGTGTTGCTGCACACGCGTTGGCGCGATTCAACTGCACCCCATCGAATTCCCGCAATTCATGCACTTGTAACAAGCGCCGTTGCGGATGGTGATGTGGCCGCACTGGTCGCAGGCGGGGGCGTCACCGCCCATGTTGGCGTACATGTCGTCCGGGTTGTCCGTTTTGCCGAGCCGCGCGTCGAAATCGTCCTCCACCCGCGCCGGCGCCTCCTCCACAGGTGGCTCGGTCTCGGTCTCGAACGCCGTCAGCGGCTTCTCGGCGCGGGTCTTCTGGAACGCCTTCCTGAGGGTCTCCAGGACTTCCTTGCGGGGCACCAGGCGATCCGGGTCCTCGGGGTCGGGCTTGACGCTCAGGAAGTGGGTCTCGCCGAAGTACTCGTACCGCAGCAGCTTGCCCAGCAAATCCTGGATCCCCAGGCAGCTCTTGATGTACTTGTGGTCGGTCTGACCCTGCAGCGGCCCGTGCTCGTTCATCAGCTTGGACGTGAACTCGTCCGTGGTCATGCCCAACTGGAGCAGGCGGCTGTAATTGCGGCCCATCTCCATGAGGAAATTGGCGGTCAGGGTGCCGCTCTTGCGCGCCCCGACGAAGATCTCGCAGGGCCGCCCGTCGGGGTACTCCCACACCTGGATGTCCACCTTCTCGGCGCCGTGGGCCGTGTAGATCGTCACGGTTCGCTTGAAGCCCTTGTCGTTGTCACGGGGCGGCTGCTCGGCAGCGCCGCGCTTGAGACCCTCGACTTCCTTGATGACGATCTTCTCGACCACCTTGACGGGGGCCTCCTCCTCTTCCTCCTTCTTGGAGTTGAGGGGCTGGCTCATCTTGCAGCCGTCGCGGTACAGGGCGACCGCCTTCAGGTCGAGCTCCCAGCCGAGCATGTACGCGCCCTGGACATCCTCCACGGTGACGTGGTTGGGCATGTTGATCGTCTTGCTGATGGCTCCGGACAGGAACGGCTGCACGGCCGCCATCATACGGATGTGGCCCTCGTGGTGGATGAAGCGCTCGCCGTCGCCGCACCGGTTGGCGCAGTCGAAGACGGCCAGGTGCTCATCGGCAACCAAGCTGCCTTCGATGGTCTGGTGACCCTCAACGTAAGCAACCAGTTCAGCGACCGCCTGCCGGGTGAAGCCCTTGACCCGCATGGCCTTGGGGTTGATGCCAGGCGTGTACTCGTTGAAGGAGTGGCTGTTGGCCACAGCGTCGTAGGCTTCCTGGAACTGTTCCTCAGTGAAGCCCTTGGCCAGGAAGGTTTCCTTGTCCACAGGCGCCCCTTCTAGGGTGCCGTGGCCGATGGCGTAGCGCTCCACCAGGCGAATCTCATCCTCGGAGTAGCCCAAATTGCGCAGCGCCGCGGGAACGCTCTGGTTGATGATCTTGAAGTAGCCGCCGCCGGCGAGCTTCTTGAACTTAACCAAACTGAAGTCGGGTTCCACGCCAGTGGTGTCGCAGTCCATCAGGAGACCGATGGTTCCCGTGGGCGCCAGAACGGTCGCCTGGGCGTTGCGCCAGCCGTGGGTCCGTCCGAGTTTGAGGGCGGCTTCCCAATCATCGACCGCTGCATCCCAGACATCGGTGAAGCGAACGAAGGCGGCGTCGTGGCCTTTGAGGGCGTCGGCGGCCAGGCTCGGCACGCCAACGGCGGCGAGGTCCACGCCGTCCATCTGCTGGAGCGGACTGCCCTTGTCGCGCAGCAGCCGTGCTGCGTCCAGGTGCATGCCGATCACCTCGGCCATCGTATCCCAGTTGGTGCGGCCCGTCTCGTCCTGGACCTGGATGCCATTGAAGGGACCCTTCACCTGGGCCATCTCGGCGCTCACCTTGTACGCGTGGCCACACAGAATGCCTGTGAGGGCACCTGCCACCGCGCGGCCTTCAGGGGAATCGTAAGGCAGGCCCGACACCATCAGCAACGTGCCCAGGTTGGCGTAGCCAAGACCCAGGGGACGGTAGTCCTCCGAGTTCTTGGCGATCTCCTGGGTCGGGTAGCTGGACAGGCTGACCAGGATTTCCTGGGCGATGAAGAAGACGCGAATGGCGTGGCGGTAGGCGGCCACGTCGAACGTGCCGTCGTCCTTGAGGAACTTCATCAGGTTCAGGGACGCTAGGTTGCACGCTGAGTCGTCCAGGAACATGTACTCGCTGCACGGGTTGGAGCCGTAGATGCGGTCCGTCGCCTTGCAGGTGTGCCATGTGTTGATGGTGGTGTCGTACTGCAGGCCTGGGTCGGCGCAGGCCCAGGCGGCCTTACCCACGTCCTCCCACAGACGGGCGGCCGGGATTGTCGCGTGGACCTCACCCGTCGTGCGCTCGCGGGTCTGCCAGTCGCCGCCCTTGAGGACAGCCTGCATGAATTCGTCCGTCACCCGGACCGAATTGTTGCTGTTTTGGCCGCTGACCGTGGCGTACGCCTCGCCGTTGAAGTCGGAATCG
>JBFIJP010000080.1:0-12956 GCA_041600695.1 Thermoplasmatota archaeon
CACTGTCCAGGGGCAAGGTCGAGGCGGCAGCCGGTCGGTTCGCCGGGCGGGGGCGGGGCGACGACGCATGAGGCGGCCGGGTCCAAGGGGGTGTAGGTGATGTCCAGATCGACGTAATCGATGGCGGACGGGGCGCCGTTTTCTTCGTATTGGACGACGACGCGCAAGTCCTCCAGCAGAGTCTCGGCGTCCTCGCCGGTGTAAGCAAGGATCATCCTGTCTGCCAATTCGCATGACGTATCCCGCAAGACGGTGGTGCCGTCTACGGTGATGTGGACGGGTGTTCCGGCTTCGCGGCGGACATCGAACTCAAGGTTCACGGCGGAAACCGGCCATCCGGCGCGAAGTGGTCGCTCTGAGCGGAGTTCAAAAATCCATCCGAGGGTCCGGTCGGAGGCGGGGTCGAAGTGATCGAATTCGGAGCCCGCCTCCCGGCGAGTGCGATGGTCGAAGGCCTCGCAGCGTGGTCCCTCCCGGCTGGAACCGAAGAAGTCCTGGTCGCCCATGAGGGTCGGGTCACGACGCGAACGTGCATCGTTGTCTACGCCGCTGGCAAACGGCATCGCGCCAAGGACGAGGAGGGCCGCAAGGAAGAATCCCAGTTTTTTCATTGCTAGAAACTCCGCGGCGACCGAAACGGGACGCCACGAAGCCGACAGATGTCCCTTCAATTATAGGCATATGGATGATACTTGCTGTGTTTCGCGGCGGGGCAAGGTGCGTGGGGCGTGGGGCGTGGGGCAAGGGGCGTGTCTGCTGGCGCTCCCTCGGATGGCGGCCGTTCACACGAATTCGACAACGTCGCCTGCCTGCTCGTCGACATCTTCGGCAAGCCGCCGTAGGGCGTCAGGCTGTTGTTCGGCGTCGGCGGGCATGGGATACGTGGATCGTTCGACGGCGAAGACGGCGCGACGGCCGGGGTGTTCCATCAGGCACCACATCAGGTCGGTGGCCGCGTCATGGTAGAGGTCTTCCGCACCATGGGGCCATCGCCAGCGCTTGCCCCGGGCATCGCCCTCGGCCCAGGTGATCAGACGCGCGTTGGAGCCCTTGTACGGCTGCTGCCCGGTTATGGAAAGCCAGGTCCGCGGGCCGTCCCGGAGGACGCCTTGCATGTAATGGACCGTCCCGCCTGTTTTGTCCCTGGGCTCGGTTTGCGTGATGACTGATCCCGTGTCGAGGTGGTCGCCGGTCTCCTGGAGGGCGAATCGGGAAATGATTCCGGGCCCGTCGGTGGGTTTCTGGTATTGGCCGGTCCACAGGGCGCGTGCGCCATTGTCCAGGCTGACGCTGCTGAATCTGTCGATCCCCGTGATCTTGTAGTAGCCAACCTGGGCGAGGATGTACCGGTAATCGAAGGCGTAGAACGTCGAGCCGGTGGTCCCGCACTGGTTCTTGTCTGGATCGGCTGCCGCGGGGAGCATGCGCCGGAGATCGAAGACCCGGAGGCCAAGCGTCGTGTCGGCTACGTACAGCAGGTTTCCCACCCATGCCATGCCGCCGGCATGGATTGGCACCGGTGCAAAATCGCCGCGCTGGTTGTAGCGAGCCCGGGCTTCGTCGCCCATGCGAAACAGTTCAGCGTCGGCCATGTTGGCGCGGTTTTGCACCAGCAGGACGTGCCGGTAGTGCACATGAGCGGGGTCGGTGACGTCGAGGAATGAAACGCGGGCGCCCTTCTGGTCGGCTTGTTGTGTGTCTTTCCCGTACCAACTCACCGCCAGGAAGCTCCGGCTGCCGGGGTGGCCGGCCGAGCTGCTTCCCGCAATGCCCTGGGGATACCAGGTCTCGGTGGCCTGGTCCGCGCCGTCGAATCGGAAGACAACCGGGTTGTGGCTGTCTGGGATATTGTAGCCGGTGACATCGCCGATGCCCGCCTGGCCCGTGCGATTCAGGGACAGGCCGAGCCAATCGACGCCCGGCGAGGGGGACCGTTTCACCAGGGCGTCGAGCCAGGCGGTTTCGTCCGTATGGGTGATCGTCGGCATTCTGCCAGGCATCAAGGACCGTCATGATAAGCGTGGCTGGGGCCGCGTGAGGGACCTGGCACGCGGGCTTTGGGCGGGGCGTGGTACGGGACCGCGCACGGCGTGTGGTGGGGCTCGTTTCCGGTTGGGTGAACGGGATTGGTCGCCACCGAAAGGCTGCATTATCGATTCCTTATTTTGAGGGCGGGCTGACAACTGGCTGGTGGCTGACCATGAAAAATCTGGCCAATCTGGCCCCGCTCCTGCTCGTTGTTGTCCTCCTGGTGCCCTCGGTGACCGCCTCCAGCACCATCTCGCCTGGCGAAGTTCACGTGTACCATTTCGGCGGCCAATCCATTCTGGATACCCTTGACCCCAGGGACCCCACCGGATCGCTGGTGCAGGTGTGTCCGGCGGACCTTTTCTACATCACCATCACGATCCAGCTCATCGACCCATCCCCCGATGACATCGTCGGCATGACCACGGACCACCGCGGCGTCCCCCCGGCCGTGGTGGTGACTGCCGCCGTGCCGTCGGCCAGCATCACCGTCCAGTTGGGCGGCTGTGATCGGGGCTTCGACGCATTCGTCATCGGCATCTCATCGCTGGAGGGTGCCCGATACCAGTTGACGCAGGGGTAATTGGGACGGCCTGTCAGCTATTGCCGCCCCCCGGGATGCCACGACGGGCCACCCGCCCACCGTCTGGTTGGCGAGCGGCGGACTCGCCGCCGCTAGCCCTCCGGCCCGCCGGGCGTCCGGCCCGCAGGCCCGCACGCCTGTTCACGCGACCCCACCACCTTCTTTCGCCGATCGGCCCTGGGGCCCCTGTGGCGGAAACAGCGCGCATGGTGGAAGCAGAAGGGCACCCGGTTCGACCGGTGCGCGTCCGGGCGGTGGTGCCCGGAGAGCCAGCCGCGGTTTTCGCGTTCATCGCCGACACCCGCAACGACGCCAGGTGGTGCCCCAACGTGGACTCGGTCGAGCAAATCGAAGGCAGCGGCGTCCACGTAGGTGCCCGCTTCCGCTACGTTCAGCACCTGGGCAAGCGGCCGGGGTCCTTCGAAGGCATTGCCGAGGTCGTGGAGCTGGATGCGGCACGCATTGCCTGGCGGGTGGAGGACAAGTTCCAGGTGCGACGCATCGAACTCAGCGCACGAGCCCACCGGCGCGGAACGCTGTTGGAGCAGACGACGCAGGCCTCGTTCAAGCGGCCGCCGGGGGCGCTGCGCTGGCTCTACCCACTGATGGCGAGGCGGGTGCTGAAGGAGCAATTTGGGGGCGTTGCAGGCGCCATGCACGTCGCCCCGGGTGGTTCCCCGTAGTGCGGACAGACCCACCCTTGCCGCAATTGTTAATTATTATGGCTGGGAGGGGGGGAGTAGGCCCCAAGCCAGTCCGACCACCCCGCGCGGTGAGTCGCTGCCTCCGGCGAGACTGTCTTTTGCGCCGTGAGGAACAATGTCATTCGAAGAATTCCACCTAGCCGACGGCACGCTGGACGCTGTCGTCGCCATGGGCTATGAAGAGCCCACCCCCATCCAGTCCGCCACCATCCCCCTCCTGTTGCAGGGCAAGGACGTGCTGGGCCAGGCCCGAACCGGCACCGGCAAGACCGCTGCCTTCGGGATCCCCCTCGTGGACCAATTTCGCGGCGAGCGCGCCAGCCGAATCGTGTCCCTGATCCTGCTCCCGACGCGCGAACTGGCCATCCAGGTCACCGAAGTGCTGGGCGAGATCGCCACCGGCAGCCGGCTGGCGATCGTGCCCGTCTACGGCGGCGCGGGATTCGGCAAGCAGGAGAACGACCTGCGCCGCGCCGGACCCAAGGTCCTGGTCGCCACGCCGGGCCGCCTGCTGGACCATGTTCAGCGGGGCAACATTGACCTCAGCCACGTCAGCTACCTCGTCCTTGACGAAGCCGACCGCATGCTGGACATGGGTTTCGTGCACGACATGCGCAAGGTCCTGAAGCTGGTGCCCAAGAAGCGCCAGACCGCCCTGTTTAGCGCCACCTTCAGCGACCCGATTCGCAAGCTTGCCCAGGAATTCACCACCGACGCCGAACACGTTTCGGTCGAGTCGGGCGAAACCACCACACCGCTGACCGACCAGTTCCTGGTCCATGTGGCCAAGCATGACAAGTCGGACGCGCTCATGCACCTCTTGGCACAGGAAGTTCCACCCCGCGCCATCATCTTCACGCGCACCAAGCACCTGGCCAAGCGCCTGGCCATCAAGCTGGGCAAGGAAGGCTGGAGTTCCGTGGCGCTTCAAGGCAACATGACCCAGGGTCAGAGGGAGCGCGCCATGGAGGCTTTCCGCGGCGGCAAGGCCCGCCTGCTGGTTGCAACCGATGTCGCCGCCCGGGGTCTGGATGTCCCGGACGTAACGCACGTCATCAACTTCGACCTGCCCGACGTGCCCGAGCAGTACGTTCACCGCATCGGCCGTACCGGCCGCAACGGAGCCACCGGCCGTGCTTTCACGTTTGTCGAGCCCGAGCAGAAGCGGGATCTTCGGGACATCGAGCGGGAGGCCGGACGTCGCTTGGACGCGGTGATGGATCTGCCAGCTGGGGCTCCCCCGAATGGACCGGACCCGATCCCGAAGCCAGGCCCCGTGGCCAGCGGCGCCCGCCCTCCGGCGCGCGGCGGCGGTCGTGGACGCGGTGGCAGCCAGGGGCAGGGCGGCCGATCGACCTCGTCCGCTCAGTCCGGCAGGTCGAGCAGCGGCGCGCGATCGCACGGAGGCGATGGCCCGCGCGGTCGTTCCCCGGGTGGCCGCAGGCGCAGCGGCGGAGGCGGTCGCACTGGCGAATCGCCTTCGCAATACACGCGCTAAACCGGCGGGGTCCGTGATCGGGCGCCCTACCCGCGCGGTGTGAACGACACTTGCCGAGCCCCGGCGTCATCATGGATACGGTAGATGATAACCGGGCTCGGGCTTCTGCAAGCCATGGCTGGTCCCGGATTCGTGGTTCTGTTGCTGTGTGCGCTGGTTCTTGCGGGGTCGCTCGACCCGGTGGCCTCTGAATCCGGCGCCGACGTGCGCGTCGATCGTGAATTTTCGTTCCTCGTGGGCGCGGGCGTGCCGGGTACGGGTGGCGGGGCCTTCATCGGCCTTGACGCTTCGCGCGCCCCGGGTGCCCGGATCACGGTGCCGGAAGGCGCAAGCCAGCTTACCCTGGATTCCTCCTGGACCTGCCTGCCGGAGGACTGCGCCCTGCCATTCACGATGACCCCGCCGTCCGCCGCGGGGCCGGAGGAGACACTGCCGGGTTCCGAGCCACCTGGGCCGGCGGACATCGAAGCGCTGCTGACCAGCCAGCACGATGCGCGCGGGGAAGGTTCTGCCTCGTGGGCCCTTGACAACCCCGAACCCGGCCTCTGGAAGATCGGCGCCGTGGCCGACACCGTAGCCCTTCAGGCAGAAGGGAGCATCACTTTGGTGGCCTCCATCGCCAGTTGAGTGGACCGCACCCTGAACTCGGGGCACTGACCTTCTGGGGCGACGTCCGCGCAGTCCCTTTCAGGGTCCGGACGCGCCGTTGCAGGCGCCGCCAACGTTATCATCCGGTCTTCGTATACCGTTTCCATGAACCGTGTTGGCGTTCTGCTGGTTGTCCTGGCCCTGTTGGCGGTTGGCACCACGGCGTCGACCCACCGAACCTCGACCGGGCAGATCGACATCCACACGTGGGGTGACGGCTCCGCCGACGAGGCGCTCGGCTTCTGTCCGGACGACGTGTTCTTTGTAACCGCCACGCTGCGCTTGCTTCATCCTTCTCCTGTTGACCAGGTCATGCTGACCGTTGATCGCCCTGGTCCAGCCCCGGCAGGCATTGCCAACGCGGCCTCGCCGCTGACCAGCGCCACGGTCCAGCTTGGCGGCTGCGACCGGCAATTCAACGCCATTGTCACTGGCCTTCTGGTGGCCAAGCCCACCTCGTATGCATTGACGTTCGAGTGACTTGGATTTCGTGACATGGCCTGGGTGCAACCGGCTCCTGCCAACGGGCGCCGCGGGCCCGCCGTCAACAGTTAAACCGGGGCCTTTCGTCGGCCGCCACATGAGCGAATGGAACGTCGGCGCCAAGGTGGCGATCCGGGACGGCTACGGCAAGGGTCTGGTGGCCCTCGGCGAGGCGCACCCGGAGGTTGTTGCCCTCGATGCGGACCTGGCTGGAAGCACCCGCGCGGCGTGGTTTGAGAAGCGCTTCCCTGAGCGTTTCTTCCAGATGGGCATTGCCGAGCAGGACATGGTGGTCACCGCCGCCGGCCTCGCCCATGCGGGCAAGGTGCCTTTCGTTTCCACATTCGCGATTTTCATGCAGCGCGGCTGGGAGCAGATTCGCAACTGCGTGGCGCGCCAAGGGCTCAACGTCAATTTCTGTGGTAGCCACGGGGGCCTGATGACGGGCCAGGACGGCAGCAGCGCCCACGCCCTGGAGGATGTGGGGATTTACCGCGGCCTGCCGGGGTTCCGTATCGTTGTTCCCGGTGACGCCGCCGAGGCCAAGCTGGCCGTGCCGGCGATGTACGAGTACCAGGGCCCGACCTACATGCGCTCGACGCGCGCCGCGGTGCCCGTCGTCCACGATGAGGACAGCCATGCCTTCGAGTGGGGCAAGGGGCAAATCCTGCGGGATGGCGACGATGTGGCCATCGTCGCCAACGGTCCCCAGGTGGCTGAGGGCCTGGCCGCCGCCGAGGCCGCTGCCAAGGATGGCTTGTCCGTGCGGGTGATCTCCATGGCCAGTGTGAAGCCCATCGACGCCGACCTGGTGCTGAAGGCGGCCCGCGACACGGGCTTCGTCGTCAGTGCCGAGGACCATTTCATCTACAACGGCCTCGGCTCCGCCGTCGCCGAAGTCTTGGCAGAGTCTGGCATTGGCGCCAGATTGCGCCGCGTCGGCGTCCAAGACACGTTCACCACCAGCGGAACGCCGGCGGAGTTGTACGAGAAGTACGGCGTGGACGCCGCCGGAATCGGCCGCGTGCTGGCTCAGGTTCGCCACGCCTAGGACGGAAGAAGAGGGACGAAGGCTGTCGAGGGTAATGGCCTAGCCGGGGAGCTGCGGGGTGCCCGGTGGCTCCGGTTGCGGGTTGAATCCGACGGCGGCCAGCCGGGAGTCAACGTTGGCGGCGGCGCCCCGGACGTGCCAAGCGGCCGGAGGCTCGGGTTGGGGGTTGAATCCGACCTGCTCGAGGCCAGAGGTCACACGGCCGGCGTGGCTCGCCATTCCCCCGTCGCCCGGGGTGCCCGGTGGCTCCGGTTGCGGGTTGAATCCGACGGCGGCCAGCCGGGAGTCAATGTTGGCGGCGGCGCCCCGGACGTGCCAGGCGGCCGGAGGCTCGGGTTGGGGGTTGAAGCCAAAAACATCGAAATCCGGCAGGAACCCACCCGGGGCATTGGGGCGTGGCATCGGCGGATCGGGTTGTGGGTTGAGGGCGACCTCGCCGGGGGCGGCATCGCGGGCAACGGTCTCGGGCGTTGCAGCCGCGGCGCCAGCGGTCATAAGCAAGGCAACGGCAGCAAAAAGCAGGGTTCGCACCATGTTCACCAAGTTCTGCTTCGGTGCCCAGGGGATTGTAGGTTGGGTTGGCGCGTTTGGCCCAGACCTTATTCCTGGAACTTCAGCGCCGCCGAGTTGATGCAGTAGCGCTGACCCGTGGGTTCGGGCCCGTCGTCAAACAGGTGGCCCAGGTGGGCGTGGCACTTGCCGCAGCGCACCTCGGTTCGCACCATCATGTGGCTGACGTCGCGGTTCTCCTCGATGTTGGCACCCTCGGCGGGCTGCCAGAAACTGGGCCACCCGCTGCCGGAGTCGTACTTTTCGTCGCTGCGAAACAGGGGTTCGCCGCACACCACGCATGCGTAGGTGCCGTCGCCGTGATGGTTCCAGTACCGGCCCGTGAAAGGGGCCTCGGTGCCGGCCTTCTGCGTCACTTCGTATTCCTCGGGGCTGAGGCGCTTGTGCAGGTCGGCCTTGTCCGCGTCCACGGGCTACCATGGTGGTTCCGGCCCCCTGAAGCTTGCGGTAGGGACCTTGGCGTGCACTTGCGTGGGCTTGGGCGTGCCCCGGCGGGAGGCGGTTCCCGGTTGGCTTCTTGGCCTCTCTGGGCGCGGCGGATGGTCGGGTATGGCGGTGGGCTGCCATAAGTCAGGGTTGGCCGCAGGGTTTGGCCTGCCGGGGGTAACAAGGTGACAATCAGGGTTTAATGCCCAAATCCGTTTTAGGCGCCGTCGATCATTAAATTCGATAGGGGGTGTCTCCCGTGCGTCGAACCGTGTTTCCCGTTCTGCCGCTGATCATGGCGCAGCCGGGTCGGGCCCGGGGCCCGCCGTCCTCCTGGCGTGACGTTGCCGGTGGTCGGCCCTGCTCGATTCCGGCGGGAGAATTCGCACGGCGTGGTGCTTGCCCGATGCGCGCACTCCACCTGAGGTGAAAGGATGCAATCAAAACCCGGTTCCCGATTCACGAGGCTCGCCTGGACGACAACCCTTCTGGCCCTGGTCGGCTCCGGTCTGGCACCATCTGGCCTGGCGGTGATGCCCGACCAGTTGGTTCCGGCAACCGTTTGGGTCCCCAACCCGATTCTCGGCCCCGTCGGCTGTGGGCCGCCGCTGACGCCGGAGAACCTACAGGTCGAAAAGCAGTCCGGGGAGAATGGAGCCGTCAACCGGCTCACCTGGGACCCGCCCCGTTCGCTGCCCGGTGGCCAAGCCCCGTCCCAATACCGCGTCTTTCGCTGGAACATGAGCAGCGACACCACGCCCTCGTTCCAGTTGCTGGCGCAGGTGCCGGCCGCCCAGACCAGCTACGATGACGCTGCCGTCAGCCGGGACGCCGAGTACTCCTACTACGTGACAGCTGTCTACGAATGCTTGGGCCAGGAGCTTGAAAGCCTCCCCAGTACGCCAGCCGGAGGATGCATGGATGGCCGCCAGTGGGTGCCCCACTCTAACGTAATGGCCAATGTGGACGACGTCACCTACGCGGCCGAGAATCCGGACGACAACGCATTCTGGGAGTACCGGTGCACGGCCATTCCCCCCGAGCCACCAACGGATTGAGCACCATGATCCATAACATCACGTCCTCCAGGATGGCCGTGTTCCTGGCCCTTGCCTGTCTCCTTGCGTCCGGTTTCGCCTCGGCCGGGGCCGGAGTCGGGCCCGATGGCAGCCTCGCGGAACTGGAGGTGGCCAGCATCAGGGCCAGTGGCAAAGTCGACGTGTCCGCCATCCTTGATGGGCTGTCCTTGCTCGACGCCGGGCCCGGGGCCGATCGCCAAGCGGCGGGCGTTGGCATTCCCGTGCTTCGTTACGCGGCCGCCATCCGGGTGGAGGTGGATCGGCAGGCCTCCCTGGCTGGCGCTTCGGCCGACCTGTCTCTGATTGGACAGCCGGCGGCCGACTATCCGCTGGGCCTGGAGGCCGGCCAAAGCGAAGATCTGGGCATTTACCGCGATGCGGCCATCACCTTCGAGCGGCCACACCCGGAGTACCAGCTCTACGTGTTGGCCATGGGGGGGCAGCCACAGCCCGATCTGGTGGCTGAATTCCGCAGTGTGGATTTGCTGCCGTCGCGGGAGACCACGTTCTCCAGTTCCCTGGCCGTCAACACCGACCAGCCGCGCCAGCGGCCCACGGTGGGCGTGGCCAACTCGCTGCTGCACCAGCCCGTGGCGCCCGAGGGGCTCCTGCGCATCGAAGGATCCTTCGTCGTGGCCGCATGGGAGTGGCCCGCGTCGCTGTCATCTCCGTCCGGCAACCTCGACCTCCCGTCGGGGCAGGCGTGGGCGTCGTCCACGGGGCTTGGCTCGGCAACCCTGCACCAGGACGGAGAACGGCGACAGGTGTTCCTGTTTGTCGAGGATGGGGTCATGGAGGTGCCGCTTGCGGGCTCGGCGCTCAGCCTGTACGCGCACAACGTGCAGCTTCGTACGGTCGGCGCCCTGGACTTCGCGCAGGCCGAGGGTCTTTTGGCCAATGGCACCGGCAAACGCGCCCACAAGGCAGCTTCCCTGCAACTGGAGGGGTCCCTGGACACCCGTACGCAAACCCCCCGCGACGGCCGCATTCCGCTGCGGGTCAGCGGCGCCCTGGATTCCGCTACCAGTGACGGTGAGCCCTTGGCGTGGGTGGCCCCCGTATCGCCCCGGCAGGCCTGGTGGGCGGGCACCACAGCCCTGCTCATCGCGGGTGCGGTGGTGGTCGCTCCCGCCGCCGCTGGCGCCAGTGTGGCCGCACAGCGACGCCTTGAGGCCCGGCGTCTGCAGTCGCTGGAGGCCCTGATGGCCAAACGGGATTACGGCGGCGTCGTGAGCCACGCGGACCGACTGCTGGCTTCGCGGGCCTTTGGCCACGACGCGATAGCCCTGAAGGTGGAGGCTCTGGTGCACCTGGGGCAGCCGCAGCGGGCCCTGGCCACGCTGGATCAGCAGGGCGCCTGGGGCGGCGACGCGCCGCTGTATCACTACCTGCGGGCCTACGTGTACGCCGCCACGGGCGCCCGGCAGGATGTCGTTTCCCAGCTCGTCCTTTGCCTGCGCCAGGCACCGGGGATGTGGCGGGAAGCCCAGCGGGAGCCAGCGTTCTCCAACGTGCTGGATGACCCACGCCTGGCAGCGTTCATCCAATCACCCAGCGGCGCCGGGGTGGGTTACAACTGAAATTCCCGGGCGGAACCTGGCCCGTCGATGACGGCCTCCCGCCTGTTGTGGAAGCCAGCCGCCGGCGGCGCGTCCTGTTGGCCTGGATCGAGGACAATCCTGGTGCCTCGGTGCAGGAGTTGGCGGACATGCTCGGCGTGGCCCGCACGGCAGTGATCTACCACGTCCGTTGCCTCGTCAAGGCCGGCGTGGTGCGTCAGGTACGCCACGGTCGCCGGGTCCTCCACTTCGGAGCCGGCAAGCGGGACCCCCTCCAGGATACATTGATGGGCAAACTGCGCCAAGATCGTGCGAGGCAGGTCTTGCGCACCCTGCTGGAGGAACCCACCCTGGCGTGGCGAAAGCTGGCCAGTCGGCTCGACGTGACTCCGCGGACGGTGCGTTGGCACGTCCGACGCCTCGAAGACGAGGGACTCATCCAGATCCAAGCGGCCGGGGGCGGCCATCACGTCCATGTCCACCCGGATGTTGCCAAGCACCTCGACGATGGACCTCCGGGCCCACCAGCCGCATCGGACGGGGTGGAGTGGGCGTGAAACGAGCGCGTGGGCTTTGAACGGGCGGCCGCTGGCGCGGTTGTGAGCAGTCCACAAGCTCCTCTGGAGCGCCTGGCGTACCTGGTGTTGCTGGCGTCCATGGCGTTACCGGTCCTGCCGGCAGGGTGCCTGTCGCCTGCCTTGCAGGGTGAAGGGGGCCCCCTGGAGGGTGGCGCGCCGGAGTCGACCGCCGCGCCCCTGTGGCGGGGCAACCTGGAACGCACAGGACACGAGCCCGGCGCGGTGCTGCCGGCGGCGGTGTCCGTCGCCTGGAACGTGACACCGTTCAACGTCGGTACCCACACGGCCGCCAAGGGGTCCGCGCTCGTGGTCGGGGACACCATCTACGCGGCGGCGGACTCCGGCAAGCTGTATGCCTTGGATCGCAATGGCACCATCCTGTGGACCGCCCAGACCGGCCCATCGGGATTCGGCATCCATGGCACCGCCGCCGTGGCCGGGGGCCTCGTCTACATCGGCGCCTACGACGGGGTGATGTATGCTTTCAATGCCACCGACGGGGCGCCGGCCTGGAAAACCAAGCTGGGGGACTCCATCGGCTCCAGCCCCCTGGTGCACGACGGTTTGGTCTACATCAGTGTGGAAACCCGCGAACCCAGCGGGCTGCTGGCGGTCCTCGACGCGGCCACGGGCGCCGAGGTGTGGCGCGACGAAACCCCCACCGACCACCCACACAGCAGCGTCTCGCTCGATCACGTGCGGGGCCTGGCGGTCTTCGGCGCCAACGACGGCTACCTGTATGCTTACGACATCAAGAATCGGAGCCTGGCCTGGACTTTCGAGACGGGCAACGCCATCAAGGGCCCCATTGTCCTGGCAGGGGGCAGCGCTTTCTTCGGCTCCTGGGACAAATACGTCTATCGTGTCAGCCTCGACGGCGAGCTGCTTTGGCGGTACCGCACGGGAGGCATGGTGATGTCTGGACCAGGCTTCGACCCTGTTTCTGACACACTCTACATCGGATCCCACGACTACCGCGTGTACGCACTGGACGCCGAGAGCGGCGCCCTCCGGTGGTCCTTCAAGACAGAGGGTCGGGTGACCAGCAGCCCCACCGTCGTCGACGGCGGCATCCTGGTTGGTTCCTACGACGGCTACCTGTACGCCCTGCGCGACGACGGCAGTCCCGAGTGGCGCTACCAGATGAAGGGCCGCGTAACATCCAGCCCCGCCACTTCCGGCGACCTGATCCTGATCGCCGACCGCGCCGTCGACCCGGATCAGCCAGGATCGCTCCTGGCCCTGCGTGCCACATGAGGCCTCAGGGGTTGCTCGATGCCCGGGTCCTCGTCTGGCTGCTGGCACTCGTGATCATCACGGGGATCCCCCTGGCTCTCTGGTTTGACGCCGACGCCAGCGCCCACCGGGACGCAATGGCGGGCCAGTTGGGACTGTGGCTGCGCGCTGCCCACTCCGCCGCCAGTGTTCTGCTTGTCATAGGCATGGTCGGCCACTTCATCGTCCGCACCATTCCGGGGTCCCCGGCCCGTGCCCCTTCCAGCCGGCGAGGCCGGACAACCGGCGCCCTGGCGTTTGCGGCAACCGCTCTGGCCGCAACCAGCGGCGCGCTGGCCGCCCAGACGCCCGAATCGCGGCACATCCTGGCCCACCTGGGCGCGCCCACTGACGTGGCGGGCGTGGAAGTGGCTCTGGCCTTGTTCCATATCGCGCTTGCAAGCCTGCTGGTCGCCGTGGCGGTCTACCTCCACCTCGCCGGCCGGAGGCGGACGGTGCCCCTGGAGGCAAAAC
>JBFIJP010000081.1:0-12954 GCA_041600695.1 Thermoplasmatota archaeon
CCGTCGCGGCAGTCCTCGATCCAGGAGTCGATGCCGTCCAGGTAGGCGTAGGTGGGCCCCCAGGCCAGGTCGTTGGTGCGTCCGATGAGGACACCTGGAATGCCTGGCATGGTGGCACCAAGCATGAAGCGGTCGGTCTTGTCTGGATTGCCGGCGCTTTCCAGTTCGAGGCTCACCTCATACCAGACGCCGGGCAAGCGGTCGGTTTCCAGGTGTGGGTCACTGGCGAGAATGGCTTTGCCGCTGCGGGTCTTATTGCCGGCAACGGCCCAGTTGTTGGAGCCGCGGGGGCTAGGGACCAGGTGGCCGCGCCGGATCTCGTCGGGCAGCAGCGGCTCCGGGACATGCACCCGGCGCAGCAGGTCGGTGTCCATTCCCTCCAGGTGGCCGGGGAAGAGTTCCTCCATCAATTCGGGGGCCAGGCCAAGCTGGGCGAGTTCCACCACCAGCCGCTCCACGTCCCCCTGGGTCTGTGCGAGGCCGACGAAAGCCACCAGCCTACCCATCATGACGGTGTCCTCGGGGGTCCAGGCGTCAGGTTTGAACCCAAGGATGCGGAGTTCCCAGGGCCGGCGTCGGCGCAGTGCGTCGTTGACTCCCTGGGTGTAGGCATCGAGGAGCCGCCGGGTTCGGGGGGCGAGTTTGGCGACTTCGGCTCCGGCGCCGCGGTCAAACCGGTGGCGCAGGAAGAAGGTGTCCAGGTCAAGCCCGCCGGGTCCGCGGTCGAGGTACTGGCTGGCTTCACCACGGGAGAGGAGTCTCAGCAGGAGGATTTGCAGGCCACGATCCCAGGCATGGCAGAAGCCGAGGCCGCGAAAGAGGCCTTCCTCGGTGGGGGCCCGGATGTGTGGCACACCGTTTTCGTCCCTCTTGATCCGCACATCCGCTTCGCCGTCGAGGTGCCAACTTCGCGCCACGGGCCAGGCACGCACGGTGCCTTAGAAGCGTTGGCGACCCGACTGAAACCAATCGGACCACTTAAAGCGGAAATGGACCCCATGTTCAAGTGGATGCGCTCGCGTAAGCCTTCGGGCCCGACCCCCATCCTCTCCTGGAGAAAAGATGCCGAAGCCCTGCGGGGAAGCATCGAGCGCCAGCGCGACGCGATTCTCGAGTTGAAGCGTCGCCTCCGGTCGAGATAGTCCGGAGCTCTTGCAGGCCGCGCGGGCGCTCGGCGCACGAGCGGCCCGCGCTCTTGGCTTCACCTTTAGTAGATGTCGACCGGGCGTCGCGGGCGATGGGCGCCATTCGTGCGGATGCGTGGCCCTGCCGCCGTGTCGCCCGCGCCATCGGCTTCGTGGACCCCGACCCCGCCAGCCAAGCAGCGCTTGGGCCGCAACACCATTCGACCGGCGAGGGAACTCAGGCCCTCTTTGGAGCCCGATCCGTGAGTCGCGGGGCCTCACTGCGGGAGGATTGGCCCCCGCCCCAAACGACCGAGCCCTGAAACCACCTGGTTGTTTCATCGCTTAACTAGACCGAAAGGAATAGATGCTCCCCCCCCCGGTTGTGGGACCTGGCCCTTGTGGCCGGGAGACACCCATGAATAACCCCAACAAATCGCTGCGCGCCCTCATGGCATTGTTATTGGCCATGGCAATTCCATCTAGCGCCGTCGCACTGGGTGGCGAAGCGCAAGCCACAGCAACATGCACACACAACGGCGGAAACAGCATCTACTACACCGGCGGCACCAGTTACTACGCCAAGGCCTACGGTGGAATTGAGAATATTGGCTACACGTACAAGGCGCAGGGCAGCGGAACGCTCAACTTTCCAAGCGCTGATGCCGGGTCATGGCCGCTAAAATCCTCCGCTACGGCCGGAGATCAATGGCGCACCAGTTCCGCGCTTACATTTGGCGCCACGCTGGTGGCTGAGGCGGTTAGCTCAGCTACACCAACGCCGGTCTGGAACAATGGCTGGGCCAGATATTCAGACGACGACGAAGCCGTTTGCGGCTCGGGATTTGCCGCGCCGCCAACTCCGATCATCGGCAGTTATTGTCAGATGATTGAAGCAATTCCGGCGGTTGATTCGGTCGGGACTTTACTCTGGTCCGCAACCACGGCAGGACACTTCTTCAGCATGGGTGGCACCACGAAGCGCGTCGATTCGGCGCTAGGCTTTGTCGACGGTATTTTCGACGGGCCATTGGTGGATTTGCCGGAAGACGCGCAAGCCCGCCGTATCGTCCACGTTGTTTCCTCCCCGGACATGTGCCTAGTCACATCAACATCCTTGCCTTAAATGACGAGATGACCTTATGCCCCCTTCACCGCGAACCACGGGGAAAAAGAATGTCAACGCGACACTTACTACTGCTTGCCATTATCATGGGATCGTCCGGCGCCGGGTGTCTGGCGCCAGAGCAATGCACATTCACATTTGCGTCCGCATATGGAGGGAGCAAATTCATCTATCAGGCTCAAGGGATGGTGGACTTCCCAGGCTTGGGTGTACCACTAATCGACCAATCCATCATCACGCCAGGCGGGGCCCAGGATGCCATGGTGTTCTCTCCCGGCGATCAAGTCCATGTTTCAATTACCCCACCGACAGCCGCACCCCGCGGCCCCTGGGGCAAAACCGAGCCCGCCCATACGGTCGAATACCGCTGGCATCAAGGAACCAAATCCATCATGACCGGCAGGGAAATCATTGGAGAGTTTGGGGAAGTCATCGAAAGCTGGGCACCGAACATGCTACTGGGCGAAGACCAGAAGGTGAGTCATCAGGTGCGCTACATTACCGAAGATCGCCCGGCACTCCTATGGTACACTGCTTTACCGACCGGGCCCGTTAGGCCGGGGACGATCTACCAAGAAACGCTGCCCGCCCCGCAGTTACTTCCGGGCCTTGCGGCCGGCCAGTTGTCCAATTTCACGCTCGCCATTGATGCCATCCACATGAAGGATGGAACCTGCACCGCCTTCGTGTCCGCATTGGTCGATCGCGTGTCCTACCCTTATGACCCTACCGAATACCGGATGGAATTCAAGAATGGAATTCCGCTTCCAGCAGCATATTCAACGGATTTTGGTGCCGGCTCAGGCTCGATGAAGCTGTCTTCCTGGACTGACGGCAGCCGTGACCCGATGCCTCGATACCAGGGGACCACCCAGGCGCCTGTCTCCGACGTTTTGAAGCGCACGACACCATATGGCTTTCCCGAGCACGAAAAGCCCTCCATGCCCTTCCCCTTATCCCGGGCATTAGAAATCCTTCTTTCAGACTCCTCTGCGGGCGCGTGGCTTTCTTCCGCGCCCGAACCCCGGGCGAGTTACATGCTTCACATTCTCGGCGATGACCGCGACGGCATCGCAGCCCGCTGGGAATTGTTCTGGCTCGATGCCAACGGCGAGTCCAAGGCTTTTCATGTCGAGCAACTAAGTCGTTGGTTGCCTGTTGTGGAATCAGAATACCGAGTCATCGAAGTCAATCAACGAACCATGCCGGGGGGTCCGGGACCGGCCACGTTGCCTTCTATTGGGTGGCTCGTCAAGCAATACAGCATCATTGCCGGAGAGCCGCCTGAAATCCTCCGTTGCACTTTCCTGGAAGCTGTGTGCACGGCTGGAACCCATGAGTCAACTAGGCGTCCCAAGGCGAGCCTCGCCGGCGGCGGGGCTCAACAAATCCACCCTGATATGGTATTCAATTTGGCCGACGGGGCCGCTACGCAGCGCTTCTACCTTGACGGCCCCGTGAGGTAGCCCGCCCGCCCCCCGACTGCTCCTGCGCGGCACGAACGACATGGATTTCCACATGAAAGCGACGGCGGTCGACTCCTTGGGGGTGAAGATGGCCGGCGCGCAAGCCCAGCCCGTTGTCTAGCAGGTTGGCGCCGCGGCTCGGGGCCTGCCGTTGCCGCCGGACGAGGCGGCGTTTGACGCCGGGAGCGTAAGCGCCCCTGCAGGATTCACCGCGGGCAGTTTAGTGCCCACCCACACCCAGGTGCGCCTGGAGTCCGTGCATCATGGCCAGGGCGAACTGGTACTGGTCTCCCGAATCGGTCAACGCCGCGCGGTCCCCAGCGTGGTCGACGAAGCCCATCTCGACCAGAACGGCCGGCATGCTGGTTTCCCGCAGGACATGGAAATTGGCGGTCTTGACGCCGCGGTCATTGAGGCCCACGTGGGTGATCATTTCCGGCTGCACCTGGCCGGCCAACTGGGCCGCGGTGCTGCCGCTGCTGAGCCCCTCGTAATAGTACGTCTCCGTACCTTGGCCGCCACAGCCGCCGCAACTGTTGCTGTGGACACTGATGAAGTAGTCAGCACCCCATGCGTTGGCGCCGCTGGTGCGGTCGCTGAGGCTGACCGTGGTGTCCGTGCTCCGAGTCATGTAGACGGTGGCACCCTCGGACTCCAGAAGGTCGCGCAGTTCGAGGCTGACGGCGAGGTTGATGTCAGCCTCCTCGGCGCCGCCGTACGTGGCTCCGCCGTCGGTGCCGCCGTGGCCCGGGTCGACCGCGATCTTGTACCCGGCAAGGCTGTTGCCCCCGCCACCGCCACCGGTCCCGTATTGGAGGCTCTGGGTGTAGCCGGAGTGGATCCAACCGGTCTGGGCGCCGCCGTTGTCGTAGTAGATCTGGTACCACGTGGCTCCGCCGCCGTCCTGGGCGCTGCTGATGCGGTAGTATTCCTGGCCGCCGTACACGTCGCCAATGTCGGCGTTGCCGGAGCCGGCACCGGTGCGGACGTTGAGCTGGGTGGCCGTCACCCGCTCGACGGTGCCGGAGACGGGCGTCAGCAGGCTGTTGTGGATGTAGCCAGTCTGGCCGTTCCACTTGATGGCGACGTAGTTGCCGTTGGGGCCCGTCCAGTCGGCAAAGCCCACGTAGCGCTCCCCGGCGGCAGCCGTGCCAAGGATCTGGTTGCCCTGGCCGCTCACCAGGGTCATGCCGGGGCCGTCCCGCACGTTGGCGGTGCTGGTGACCTCGTAGAGTTGCATGTCCCAGGCGATGGCGGTGCCTGCCTGAATCTGGTTGTAGTTACTCGACGTCTGCACCTCGATGAACATCTTGTCCGACTCGTAGCTGGGACCGTTGTCCGTCTGGCGAATCTCGAAGTGGACGTGGCAGCCGGTGCTGCTGCCCGTGGTGCCTTCGTAGCCCAGCAGTTGTCCCGCCGAGACCGATTGGCCGTCGCTGACGGAGACGGAGTCCATGTGGGCGTAGTAGGTGAGGAAGCCCATGTCGTGGCTGAGAACGACGTAGTTGCCGTACCCGTTGGCATCCCAGCGCACGTCGGCGGTGCCGGCGCGGGCAGCGTAGATGGGCGTGTTGCAGCCGTTGGCGATGTCCACGCCCCGGTGGTAGCGGGCGCAATCGCTGCGGCACTCCCAGTAGATGCTGCTGATGCGGCCATCCATGGGCCACTCGAACTCGACGCCGGTGGGGTTGTTGACGGGCGCCTCTGTGGTCGTCACACTCTGGCTGGCGGAGTCGGTGCCGCCGTTGCCGTCGTTGACCGTCAGGGTAACCGTGCGGGTGCCCGCACTCGCGTACGTGTGGCTGGGGTTGGAGCCCGTGCCGGTGTTGCCGTCGCCGAAGTTCCAGGCGTAGGTGAGCGCGTCGCCGTCGGGGTCGCTGCTGCCGGCGCCGTTGAACGTGCAGGCCAGGTCCGTGCAGGAGTACGTGAAGCTGGCCGTCGGGTCCTGGTTCGGTGTGGGGCTCGTAACCGTCGCCGTGACGGTGTAGGAGCCACTGCCCGAGTACGAGTCCACGCGCACGTACCAGTCGCCCGCCGCGGGGTTGCTGTGGCTGCACGACTCCTCGCTGCTGCTGGTGTAGGGCCGGCACGAGTACGTGCTGTCCGTGGGGCGGGCGCCCTGGCGGGTGTAGAGGTCGAAGTCGGAGCCGCTGGGACCGTCGAGGACCACGTCAAGCTGGGTGGCCCCGCTGGGGACGTTGATGCGGTAGAAGTCCTCGTCACCCGCGGCACTCAGGCTGCCGGATTGGGCCACGCCGCTGGTCAGGTAAGGGTCGCCTGCGGGCGGAGCGGTGGGGCTGACTGACTGGCTGACGGAGTCGCTGCCGCCGTTGCCGTCATCAACCGTCAAGGTCACGGTGTAGGTGCCGGCGCTGGCGTACGTGTGGCTGGCGGTGGCGCCGCTGCCGGAGGCGCCGTCGCCGAAGTTCCAGGCGTAGGTGAGCGCGTCGCCGTCCGGGTCGCTGCTGCCCGTGCCATCGAAGGCGCACGCCAGGTCGGTGCAGGATGCCGTGAAGCTGGCCGTCGGAGGGTTGTTGGTGGGGCCGCTGCCGCCGTTGTGGGTGGCGGTGATGCGCACCGAGCCGCTGCCCGAGTAGGAGTCGACGCGGACGTACCACCAGCCGGCGGTGGGGCTGTTGTGGGTGCAGGTCTCGGCGTTACCCGAGGCGAACGGCCGGCAGGCCCAGGAGTTGTCGGTGGCCCGGGCGCCAAGTCGTGTGTAGAGATCGAAGTCGTGGGTGCAGCCGAGGATACCGCAGCCGGTCTCGGCCATGGTGACACTGAAGGTGGTGGCGTCGCTGGGCACCTGAATCTTGTAGTGGGCGTCCTGCCCGGTGGCAGACAGGGTGACTGTCTTGGCCACGCCGTTCTCCAGGTTGGTGGTGCCGGGGTCGGGGTCGCCGCCCCCACTACTGGCGACGGTGACGCTCTGGCTGACGGAGTCGGTGCCCCCGTTGCCGTCGTTGACGGTCAGGGTCACGGAGTAGGTACCCGCGCTGGCATAGGTGTGGCTGGCCGTGGCGCCCGTGCCCGTGCTGCCGTCGCCGAAGTTCCAGGCGTAGGTCAGGGCGTCGCCGTCGGGGTCGCTGCTGCCCGAGCCGTCAACGCTGGTGGTCAGTCCGCTCTCGGAGTGGGTGAAGCTGGCCGTGGGGGCGCTGTTGGCGGGCCCGCCGCCGTCGTGGGTGGCCCGGATGTTGACGGTGCCGACACCTGCGTAGCTGTAGACGCGGACGTACCACCAGCCGGCGGTGGGGCTATTGTGGGTGCAGGTCTCGGCGTTGCCGCTGGCGTACGGTCGGCAGTCGTAGGCGCTGTCGGTGGCGCGTTGACCGAAGCGCGTGTACAGGTCAGCGTCGAAGGTGCAGCCGAACATGCCGCACGAAGGGCCAGTCATCTGGACGGTGAGACTGGTGGCATCGCTGGGCACCTCGATCTTGTAGTGCTTCTGGTCGCCAACGCCGGCCAGGGACGCCGATTGCCATTGGCCATTCTGGAGGTTGGGCGTGGCGGGATCCGGGTCGGACATGGGAACGCTTGCCACGAATTCCACAAGGGGCTCGGCGGCGCCTCCTGATGACAAAACAGGAGCCATAACGAGAACGATCAACCAGGAGAGAATGACCTTCATTCGACAACCAACTCGGGCGCCAGCAAACCGATGAAATGAAGAAGATTTCGGTCGTGCTATTTTCTCGCACGCAGATTTGCTACGAAATTCGTAGGTCCTGCTGAGGACCTCCTTGCTACCAGCGCAGGGAAACAGGGGCACACCAAGACCTAAGACCCGGGCGGTGTCAGGCCAAGCCATGCGCCTCGCGCTCTTGGTCACCCTCATCGCACTCACGGCCGGCTGCTTCGGCGAGGACGCACCCGCCGAGGTGCAGGAAGAGCCCCAGCCGGAACCCATCCCGCAACTACCCGCAGGCGTCTTGGTCGTCACACCCCCAGCACCGGGCGCCACCGCCTCCACCGCCGAAGTGACCCTCGGCCTCGAACTGCGCGACATGGATTTCGCCAACAACCTGACCCGCGTGGCCATCATCGCCAACGGATCGGCCCGCGTCAAGATCGACCACTGGGTGGCCATGCCCACATCCTACCAAACGGATGCCTGCGCCGTCGGCGCCGTGAGCATCATCGAAGACAACAACGTCTCGAAGAACATGCTCACCAGCCTTTGGATGCGCCCCCAACGTGCCGATTTTGAAGTGCGCGGCGGCGGCATGGGCGCCGGCACCCCCGACACCTACGGCGACACAACCGCCGGCGACCGGAGCTTCAACTGGACCGGCACCTACCAGCTACGAGCAGGCGACATGGTTCTCCTCGAAATGGGCGGCGGCGACCCCAGCTTCTTCAACGCCACCACACAAGACGGCGTCCAGAACCCCTCCTTGCGCTACAACGTCACCGCCAGTGGCCCGGTGCGAATCGAAGCCCTACCCGCCCGCGAGTTCCGCTGCGGCACCGGCAGCTACCAGGCCGCCGGCACCTTCCACGCCCACGGCAAGCTCACGGACGTGGCCATCGACACGCGAATCGCCCTCAACGTGACCACCGCCGGCACCATCCGTTACTCCGCAGGCGTGGCCGGCGACGCCAAGCGCGTGGACGTCACGTTCCTCGACGACACCTACGAGAACGCCAAGGCCGTATCCGAGGCCCGCGAAGGAAGCGGAGAAATCGCCATCCAGTTCAACGCATGGACCGACGCAGCCGGCGAGAGCCGCTGGCTCATGGCGGACGCATACTGGCCAGCCATCAAGGGCTGAGCAGGCACGCGGGCGTCCCCCGGTGGGCGTGCTTGTGCGTCGGGTAGCCAAGTAGTGCAGCCAGCGACAGCACGGCCATCGAGGTCCACCCGCGACAAAGCCCAAGCAGGCGGTCGCCAACACTGGCACCGAGGCGCTTTCTTGCCGGGGTCGCGCCGCAGGACTTATTCCGCGCCACGGCGGTCGACCCCCTGTGTTAACCGGACGAGTGCTCGCCATCCTTGCCGCAGCGGTCCTGCTGGCAGGCTGCGGGGATGATCCTACACCAGGGGACGCAGAGCTAGCCGAATCCCCGGACGCGGGGCCCCCGGAGTCACCCACCACTGAGGACAACGAACCTCCAGCCACCGGCGTCGAAGTCGTCAACCTGACCGCCGTCCAGCGCTACACGTTCGACCTCACCAAACAGGACTACGCCGAAAGCCTCACCCGCTACGCAATCGTCGCCGACGGGGCAGTCAAGGTCGAAGCGGAATGGACCCTGATCGTGGGCTTGTACGAGGACGACGACGACTGTGCCGTGGCCGCGGAAAGCCTGGAGGTCCCCGGACCCAACGGAACCACCGATCTGGCGACCAACGCCTTCGCCGTCAGCTGGGCTGCATCCTACTCCGGCCGCGCCGCGGCAACGTACGAGGGTACATCGGTGGGGAGTCCGACGCTGTTCAGCGACATCCAGTCCTCGGGCGTCCGGGTGGATTGGCAGGCGAATTACAACCTCACCCCAGGCGCCCGGCTGATCATCGAGATGGGAGGTCGCAGCACGGACTACGCCCGCGGCCAGCACCTGGGCGGCAGCGGGGAGAACAACAACACATGGGTGATGGAGTACCTGGTGACGGGCCCAAGTCACCTGGAAGTGCTGCCGTCACGATCGCTGCTTTGCGGCGTTGGCCCCCACCAGGCGGACGGAACCCTCAAGGTGGACGTGCCCACGGCGGACGTTGCCCAGGACACCTCCATCGCCTTCACGAGTACCGAGGCCAGCACCGCACTTGCCGATTTCTTCTCGCTTACGCGGCTCGACCAAGCCCACCTGGACTTCCTTGGGCAGCGGCACACCCCCCGGAGCCTGAGCGGCTTTGCGACGGCCGACCCCGGCGACATGAAGGTGGTCTTCGACTTGTGGGGAGCAAGCATGTACGAGGGCACGTGGCTGATGGCCGACACGTACTGGCCCGCGGCGAGATCCGTGGGATCCTGAAGCCGGCAAACCCTATCCCGGGCTTCCCGGCTGCACGGCCGTGCTTCACACCATCGATAGCCCCTTCGTGTCCCAGCGCGCCCAGCTCTTCCCCGAGTCGGTGATTCGCAGCATGAGCCAGGTGGCCGCCCGGCACGGCGCGATCAACCTGGGCCAGGGATTCCCGGATTTCGACCCGCCCCGCGAGGTCATGGAGGCGGCGAAGAAGGCCATCGACGACGGCTATAACCAATACGCCGTTACGTGGGGCGCCCCGCCGCTGCGAGAGGCCATCAGCCGCAAGCTCGCCGATTTCAACAAGATCGACACCGACCCCAACAGGAACATCGTGGTCACCTGCGGGGCCACCGAGGCCATGATGGCGAGCCTGCTGGCCACCATCAATCCCGGCGACAAGGTGGTCATCTTCGAGCCATTCTACGAGAACTTCGGCCCCGACGCGGTGGTGTCGGGCGCCCAGCCGCTCTACGTGCCGCTCCATCCCCCGGAGTTCCAGCCCGACGAGGAGTCGCTCAAGGCAGCATTCGCCCAGAAGCCCAAAGCCGTGCTCGTTAATACGCCCGGCAACCCCACGGGCCGCATCTTCACCGACGACACACTACAGCTCATCGCCGACTTGTGCGCCGAGCACGGCGTGCTGGCGGTCACCGACGAAATCTACGAACACATGGTCTACGACGGCAAGCACCACACCAGCATCGCGGCCATCGGGGACATGCACGAGCAGACGATCACGATTTGCGGCTTCAGCAAGACCTACAGCGTCACCGGCTGGCGCCTCGCCTACACCGCCGCCCCGGCGCCCATCACGGACGCCATCAAGCGGGTGCACGACTTCCTCACCGTTGGCGCCGCCCACCCCATGCAGATCGCCGGCGTCACGGCCCTCAACCTGCCCTCATCCTACTACACCGAACTGCGTGACAGCTATGCGGGCAAGCGGGACATCCTCCTGTCCAGCCTGGAAAAGGCCGGTTTCAAATGCCACCGCCCCGACTCCGCCTACTACATCATGGCCGACATCAGCGACTTCGGATTCGCTGACGACACCGAGTTCGCCATGTGGCTGACCAAGGAGGTCGGCGTCACGCCCGTGCCCGGCAGCAGCTTCTACGCCGACAAGCAACTCGGCCAGTCCATGGTGCGCTTTGCCTATCCCAAGAAGGAGGCGACGCTCCAGGCCGCGGCCGAACGGCTGGCCAGGACCGCCGAACTTGCCTCGGCGCGGATCTAGACCGCCGGCCATGTACAGGTCTCTGCGGGCGTCCACCGTGAGGCCGCCAACCTGTTCGGGACTCATGTAGAGCAGGGTGCCGACGGCGCCGCCGTCGAGGCCGGTTGCGTCGGCGCGCAGTTCCCGCGCAACGCCGAAGTCAGTCAACCCCCCCGGCCGGAAAAGGGCCCCCCTGGCGCAAACGCGTCCAACTGACTTGGTCTGCGCACGGTGCGGACACCGAAACGTGAAGTACCTCAGATGAATGGTAACCATGAGGAAGGCACATGCGTCTTGGAACAATGGTGGTCATGCTTCTCGTTTTGCCGGTTTTTGCTGAAGCCAGCACAATAGAAAATACACTGGCGCAGCCGTGCGCCTACGCGCTCTCGGACCCGCATATGCGAAACGAGTTCTGCAAGTACCAATACGACGCCGGCCAGTGGGGCGACGCCCGCGATACGTGCGGCAGCACCGACCGCACCCTGGTCAACGACGGCGGCGCGATCCGGGGCACATTCGTCCCCTACGACGACGTGCGCGACTACTACGAACTCATCGTGCCAGCCAACGCAAGTGTCCGCGTCAGCCTCATTCCCAGCAACCCGCTTGAGCGCGGAACGACGCAGCTGTGGGTGTTCGGGGCCAGTTGCGGCACCCTGCTGCTCGCGGACACGGGCTACAACGGCCAACCCGCCATCGCAACCGGGTCATTGCTGGCGGGCACCTACAAGGTGGGCGCCACGTACAGCGTACCCAACCTGGCCGAAGCCAGCGACGCCCCGTTGATTCCGCCAGTGGCCGTGATCGCCATCGGCAGCCTTCCCGCCCGCCTCGCCGAAGTTCTCCAGGCAGCAGAACTGGATGTGCACAGCGGCGAGGCTGGCTTTGCCATCAGCTTGCCCATGCAGTGCGAACCGATCTGCCCGGCTCAAAGCATGGACTATGCCGTCTACCCGAAGTCCGGTTACAAAATGAAGGCGCAAACCAACTAGGTGAGAGATGGTCGACATCAACCCGGCCGATGCGCTTGCCCTGTTGTCGGGCGTGCCGCTGATCATCCTCGGGTCGCTGCTCCTCCTGATTCGCCCGGCACGTCGTCCCGCCGTGTTCTTCGGCCTGTTCGCCGTGCTGTGGGGCCTACAGGTCATCGCAGCGAACATGGGGCGCATCTTTGGCGATGCCCAACGAACGGAGACGGCTCTGTTGGTGTCCTTCGCCTTGGTTCCACCAACATTTCTCTATCTGGGCCGCTTCATGGCGTTTTTCCTGCGCCCGCGCGCCCAGCGCGTCATTACGCTCGCGACGACGGGCCTATTCGTGGTGGCCCTCGGAGTTCTAATTTTCTCCAGGCATTCCCTCCTGGCCGGCGTCGAAGACGGACCGGATGGTAGGGTGATCGTGCACCTCGGCTGGGCGGTCATCCCGGCGATCGTCTTGCCGTTGCACGGCTTGTTCTATGTTGGAATCGCGGCCGCGTACTGGCGTGTGCGCACGGCGGCGGGCGATCTCGATCGCGCCCGCAACCGGGGGCTGCTCCTCGCCATGGCGCTCTTTGCGAGCCACATGACGGTCCGCAACCTCGCCACATTCCTGGATCCGCCGCCTTTCATCGCGGTTCTTGGATCAGGCGTCCAGGCCAGCCTCGTGGCATTCTACGGCGTCGGCGCGGCGCTACTCGGGTTCATCCTCGTGCAGGCGGCATTCCGCCCGCCAAGGCACCTGGATCGAATGCTCATTGCAGCGTTGGTCATCCCGGCCCTGGTCGCCAGCGGCGAAGTCCTTCTGCGCGGCCGCGGTATTTACGCGGACACCGTCGGCATCTGGCGCTCGCTGAGCGTCGGCATTATCGTCTACACCCTTGCACGCTACCAGTTGTTCGACATCGAACTGCGGCTGCGCTGGACCGTGCGGCACGGCTCCGTGGCCTCCGTGTTTGCGGCCTGCTTCTTCGCCGCCAGCGAAATCCTCGAACAGTACGTGCCCGTCCCGGGACCGGTCCTCGGCGTGCTGGCCGCGGGCGTCATCACGCTTGCATTGCGACCCATC
>JBFIJP010000082.1:0-12884 GCA_041600695.1 Thermoplasmatota archaeon
CGAATTGCTCCGCGACGTGCTGAACTTCAGGCCCAAGCTACAGAATCGACTCTTGTAGGCTGTTTTCGCCCCCTCGGCCTCCGGGCGCTCGGGCGAGCCCGCAGGGGGCTGCGCGGGCGGGTCGCAAGGCCCGCACCCGGGGACATCAACGGACCAGGGAGGATGGACCGTGCGCCGGTCGGTTCACCGGCATGGTTCCATCCCTTGCCCCAAGCCACGGCGAAGGGACCCGCCCACAACAGGCCCGGTCGCAGGACCTGCGGGCTCAGCCGGCGCCTTCGGGCCCGCCGGAACCCCGGCGCGCCCCAGAGGCCGCTGCAAGGTCACAAAGGGGTAGCCACGCCGCCCGGGGACGAGCGAAGATCGATATACACGTGTGTACACATCGTCTGTGTGGCGTCGAAGACGATGAACGTCTCCGTCGAGGCGTACGAGGCCCTGTCAGCTCGCAAGCGCCCCAACGAGTCGTTCACCCAGGTGATCCTGCGGCTTGCCCGTCCCGGTTCGTTGCTGGACCTCGCGGGCATCCTCAGCAATGAACAGGCGCAGCAGATGATCGACGATTTGGCCGACAGCCGGCGGAGGTCGAGGGAGCGAAGTGACCGCCAGTGGCGCGAGTGGCCAAAGCCATGACCCTGGTGGACACGAGTTTCCTGATCGACTTGATGCGTGGTGATGCCGGCGCTGTCCGGCTTGCCACCTTGTGGACTACCGACGGCGACCCGGTCTACGTGCCGGCGGTGGTGTTGCACGAACTCCACCGCGGCCTGGCCCGCTCGCAGCTCCCCATCGAGGAATGGACGCGCTTGCGACGCGCGCTAGCAGGGCTCGTGGTCCTAGAGATGGACGCGGAAACCGCGAGACTCGCGGGCCAGATTGATGGTGCGTTGGCGGCCGCCGGCTTACCCATTGAAGCTGAAGACTGCATGATTGCCGGCATCGCGCTGCGCCACGCGCTGCCGGTCATCACGCGCAACGTGGCGGACTTCGGGCGCGTGACGGGGTTGCAGGTGCAAGCGTACTAGGGATCCGTCAACGAAATGCGGGTGCCGCTCAGCCACTGGGTCTCGCCGGCTTGCTGCCGGTAGACGGAGTCGAAGAAGGCGCGACGGTTGCAACCTCCGAAGCCCCGGTCGCCGTGGCGGGCGCCGTCCGCAGGGGGCGGCTAGCTGCACCGGAGAATCTGCGCTATGGGCCCTACATCTCTATGGCCCTTGCCCGGCCATTGTTCCGGCCCTGACGGGCGCTGGATCGCCCAGCCGCCACCAAGAGACTCCTAAACCGCTAAGACAGGCACCCGTGGTGCAACACCGTGGATCCAAAGGTATGGCAGGCCGGGCTTATCGGAGCCGGGGCCAGCTTCCTATTGATGGCCAGCGTCGTCGGCTATGCCGCCCTCGTCATGGGCGGAGCCATGCCCTGTGGCGCATCCGGCGGTAGCGATGCGGATTGCGGCATGAACCAGGTGCTGGCTCTCCTTTGGAGCACGTTGGCGGCCTACACAGCGATGGCAGCGGGAATCGCCGGCGCAACCTGCCTCGCCGCGGCCGCAGGCCTCGCCTGGAAGCAGCGGCGCAGCGTGGCGACGCTACCCCCAGCGTAAGGCCGACGGCACACCATGGCGCCAGCCGCCTGCCTGCGGGCCGCTTCAGTCAACCAGGTACGGATGCTGCTCGGTCCGCTGGGTCTCGCCGCTCTGCTGCCGCTCGATGCTCTCGAAGAGGGCGCGGAAGTTGCCTTCGCCGAAGCCTTGCTCGCCGTGGCGCTGGATGACTTCGTAGAAGAACGGGCCGGCGGCGGCCTCGTCGTAGAGGAGGCTGCCTTCCTGCATGAAGATCTGCAGGAGGTAGCGGTTTTCGCGGCCGTCGAGCAGGATCTTGTTCTTGCGCAGCTCCTCGAGATCCTCCTTGAGGTTCTCGACGGCGCGCTCGGCCATGCGCTGGGGCAGCATCTCGTAGTACGCGTCCGGGGTTTCCAGGAACTTGAGGCCGGCCGCGCGCATGGCGGGAACGGTGTCCATGATGTGGCCCGTGCTGAGGGCGATGTGCTGGACGCCGGGGCCGTGGTTGTCGTCGACGTACTTCTGAATCTGGCTGGCGTGGAAATTGGGGCGCAGGGGTTCGTTGGTGGCGAACTTGATGTTGCTGCTGGGGTCCCACATGACGATGCTGTTCAGGCCGCTGCCGACGGCGTCGGGGTTGGAGTCCTGGGTGTGGAAGCGGATGTCCCAGTAGTGTTCGAAGCCCAGCACGTCGCGGTACCAGTTGGTGAGGCTGCGCATGTCGCGCGTGTTGCTCGTGATGTGGTCCGTGTGGGTGAACCGGTGGACGTTGCCGCCCTGGCCGTCGACGACGGGACTGAGGCGGGCGTCGCAGGCGCCGGCGTCTTTCTTCTCAATGAATTCGTATTCGACGTCGCCCAGGGGGCTGGCGATGCGGAAGTCCCGGTAGCCGTCGCCGCGGGTCTGGATTTCGTCGACGAAGTTGGCGCCGCGCTCTTCCAGGGTCTTCCAGGTGTGATCGAGGTCTTCGACGCGGAAGGCGACCGTCCGCACACCGTCGGGGTGAGCGCGCAGGAAGCGGGCGGCGAGGCTGTCGTCGCGCTTGGGGGTGGTTACCTGGACGCGGACTTTGGCGGCCTGGAAAACGGCGGTCTGCTCGCCGGTTGTCTCCGTGTAAGCCGGGGTCGAGCGGGCCACCTCGGCGAAGTCCATCTTTTGGGTGTAGAAGCTGCGGCTTCGCTCAAGATTGCGGACCACGAAGTCAACGTGGTCAACGCCCTTGATGCCCAGGTTCTTGATGGTCATGCGGGGTCCGACCGCTCATCCTTCATGACCCTTTCGGCGGCGATGCCGAGACGGTTGGATGGTTGCGGGCCCGGCGGCGTCCGCCTCATTGCGGAACCTTCGAACGGCAGAAGGGCCCTGGAGGGTTGTGCGGTTCATTGCCTGGCGCAGCGCCCGGTGGCATCTCGAAACCGGCTTGGGCAAGGCAGAGGCGAGGGATTTGGCCCTCGGCCCCGTGCCCGTCTGGATCCGGGCGGAATCCGTGCCGGAAGGGGTTTGGGATACCCTGGGTGAGTGGTTCGACCTGCACCCGCTGGCGTTGGAGGACATCCGGAATGCCCGCCAGCGGCCCAAAGTGGAAGACTACGCTGGAGTGACGTTCTTCGTGGCACGGGTGCCCCGCCGGCAGGACGACGATCTGGTCTGGACTCAGGTTGGAATCTTCCTCGGCGACGGCTTCGTCTTGACCGCCTGCCCGGAGCCATTGCCGGAGCTCGACGATGTCGAACGGAGATTACTGGCCGGCGGCTGGCCAGGGGACACGGAACACCTGGATCGGGTGTTCTACCATATCGTGGATGCCTTGGTGGACGGGTTCTTCCCGTTCATGGACGACCTGGAGGATCGGCTGGATGAACTGGAGGACGCAGTGCTGCTGAGCGCCAGCCAGGACGAATTGGGCGAAATCCGCGACATCAAGAACCTCATCAGTCGCACCCGCAAGATCGTGGCGCCCATGCGGGAGGCGGTGTTGAGCCTGGAGCGCGCCGAGCATCCCAACGTCAGGCCGGACACGCGCGTTTTCCTGCGCGACGTGTCCGACCACATGGTGCGTATTTCGGAGCGCCTGGAGCATGTTCGCGAAGTCGCCCTGACGGCGCAGGAGACCTGGAATTCGACGCTTGCAAACCAACAGAATCAGGTGATGAAGCGCCTAACCGTGGTCGCCGCGCTGCTGCTCCTGCCCGGCCTGCTGGCGGGACTGGGCGGGATGAACTTCGACGGCATCCCCGACTGGGATTACTGGGCAGTCACCGGGAGCATACTGGGGTTCATCGCCATCGGCATCTCGGTGGCGTGGTGGCAGCGCTGGCTGTAGGGGAAAGGGCCTTGGCGGGCGACGCATGTGGCCATTGGTGAAGCACGTCGCAATCCTGTCCCTGCTGCTGGCCGCGTCGGCGGTGCTTGCCGGCTGCTCGGCATCCGACCCCGCCGGGGAGTCAGCCCCCATCCCCCATCGGGGCGCGAGTCTGGCCGCCGGGACCTTCGCGTTCGGGGAGCCCATGGTGGCCGCAACCGACTGCCGCAACTGCTACGAGCCGTCCGTGGCATGGGCTTTTGGCCACCTCTATGCCACCAGCGGAAACGGCGCCAACCTCACCCGCTACGACGGTTCATCATGGCAGCCAGTGGCGCCCCCTCCGCTGCCTGCGGGGGTTGGCGGCGAGGGAGATGTCTTCCTGCAAGTCGATGCCCAGGGCCGCCTCTGGTGGAGCGGCCTGATTCTCGGCGTGGACGACGATCCCGATGGCCGCGCCATGCGCGTTGCGCGCAGCGACGACGGCATCACCTGGGCGTTGAACACGCAAGTGGACGGCGGACCCCTGGGCCAGGCGGCGGGAGACTACGCCGATCGGCAGTGGCTTGCCTTCCTGGACGGCGCCGTGTACGCATCATGCAACTGCCCCGTGGCCACACGCACCTCCGTGCAGGTCAGCCACGACGACGGCGCGACTTGGGAGGATTTGGGCCAGGTTACCGTTGACATCGGACGCCCGGGCCCGGCAGGCATTCCCGCTGGCCACGGCGACACCCTGGTCATGCCGTTCCTGACCGGCGTGGCCCCCCACCCAGCCCGCGCAATCCAGGGCCTCGGCGTCGGCGGCGCGGTCTCGACCGATGGCGGCGTCTCCTGGAGCCGCGTGGACCTGGGCGGCGGCCTGGCACCCACCATGTGCTGCGCGTTCCCCGCGGCCGCGGCAGCCCCGGATGGCACCTTCCTCTTCACCTGGACGGGCATCGATGGGAACATCGTCGTGGCTCACGGACAGGACCCGGCGAACGTCCAGCGGACCGTGTGGAATCCCGACACGGGCAACGGCGTCTACCCGCACCCCTGGGTCGCTGGCGACTCGTGGGGTGTTGCCGCCGCCTGGTTTGAAATGGATGACGACACCCAAGTCCATGCTGCCGTTGGCACCACCGACGGACCGGAGGCCACCTTCGAACTGGCCAGTATCGGCACCTCCAATTCGGATTTCGCCCACCTCGCATTGGGACCCCGCGGCGAAGTTGCCGTAACGTGGTCGGAGCCCGGCACTGTTTGGGTCGCTATCGGACAGTAGGCCGGCGCACGGGGCGAAAACTCCAAGTCGCTGCAAGTCCGACGTTGGTCCATGCCACGCTGCCTTGAGTGCGGAGCCAAGGACCCCCGCTGGTTGAAGACCACGCGGGTCTGGGAATGCCGCCACTGCGGCCACCAGCAGGCAGACCCGACGGCGCCAGCGATGGCTGGTGACAGCCCGGCCGAAGGGGACGCCGACGAGGACATGCAGGCGCGCTAAGCCGCCATGCCCCGCAGGGTCTCCAAGGCTTCCTTCACGTGACGCGTCGCATTGATTTGGCTGTTGAAGGCGTGCCGAATCACGCCTTCGCCATCGATGACAAACGTCACGCGGCCGGGGATCAGTCCCAGGGTACTGCCCACGCCGTAGGCCTTGCGCACGGCGGAATCGCGGTCGGACAGAAGCTTGAACGGCAGCCGGTGCCGCTCGGCGAACGCCTTGTGACTTGCACCTGAATCACTGCTCACACCAATCACTTCGGCGCCGACCTCCTTGAAGTCCTCGAACTGGTCACGAAACGAACAGGCCTCGGCCGTACAGCCTGGCGTGTCGTCCTTGGGGTAGAAGTAAAGCACAACGGACGTGCCGCGAAAATCGTCCAGCGAAACGGGCTGCCCGTCAGCGTCGGGGAGAGTGAAACCCGGGGCAGGTGCCCCAGGCTTAAGGTGGGCCATGGGTTCTGAGTCCCGCGCCGCTGTTTCAAGGGCACGGTTGGTCGGGGGCCGCCGGGGTGGAGCCGAAGCGGCCGGCGCGGGACTCAGGGGGTGGCCTACACGTGCGTGCGGCGGGTCTCTTCCTGGCTGGGAATCTTGACGCCGAGCTGCGCGTAGATGCCGGGAATGCCGCCACCGGGAACGGCGGGGACTTCCAGGCGGTGAATCTTGCCGCCCCGGATCTCCAGCGAGCAGTTCTCAGCAGGCAGCTTGATGCGCTTCTGCGTTGCCGGCACGACGGGCATCTTGATGTGCGAGAGGTCCAGGGTTCCCTTGTGGGATGCGGTGATCTGCACGGTCATGGTTGTCGGGGTGCCCTCCTTGATGTTGCTGGCGTTGTAGCTCCAGTCGGGCATGGCTGCGTGCAGGGCCTTGGCAGTGTCCAGGAATTCCTGGCGGGATAGCGGCTGCGGGGCGCTCTTGTGGCTGAACTTGAAATCGTCGGCCAGGATGCTCTTCAGTTTGTTGATGTCGCCCTCTTCGAAGTACTGGTTGAACTTCTTGGCGATGTCTGCGTTGCTCATGGTTGCACCTTCTTTCCGGGCTTTGGGCCCGGCATCCGGCTGTTATGTGCATGCCACTGTAAGGGTCGCAGTAACGGGCATGGCCACGAGAAAAAGACGGACGCCACGAACCAGAACCGTGAAGATCGTGGCCCCGTGGGCAGCGCCGTGGAGGCGTGCGCGTGCGGGATCGGCCAGCGGCAGAGCCTCCCCTGGGGCGACCGGCGGGTGGAGGTGTGCAGCCACTGCCATCTGGCGGCAGCGCAGTATTCCGTAAGCCTGCGCACGCCTACGTACCTGGAGCATTTGCGCTGCCTGAAGCAGGAAATTCGCGAAGCTGAGAAAGAGGGCGACACCGACCGGCAACTGCGCTGCCGAATCGAGGACGCCAAGACCACCGACGCGGCGGCCTGGCTGCGGGCGCAGGTCCTTGAGGGTGACCCGAAGGCGGTGCAGGCAGGCAGTACCGTGGAAGGTGAACTGCTGGAGGGCCGCCGGGGCGTGGATCGGCGTGCGACCGTGGTGGTCAAGCAGCGCAGCCGCAGTAGCCTTCGCTTGCAGGCAGACACGCCGTCGTGGGGGCTGCTGACGCCGGGCGCCGAGGTGACCCTGCTGCCCAAGTCCAATGCCACCCTGGCGCGCACCCTCTTGCAGGCGTTCCTGTTGGCCAGGCGCATCGACGAGACCGCCTCCGATCTGGAGCATCCGGCGGAGTTCCCTCGCATCCCCCGCCGCCAACCGGACGTGGCGACAGGCGATCTCAACCCCAGTCAGGCCCGGGCCGTGCGTGCCGCCGCGGCGCTCCCGGAGCAGGGCTTGCTCATGATCCAGGGGCCGCCGGGGACCGGCAAGACGACCGTGATCGCGCAAGTGATCCGCAACGCGGTGCGTGCCGGGCAGTCGGTTCTGGTCACCAGCCACACCCACATCGCCATCGACAATGCCCTGCGCAAGACCCTCGGCGCCAACCCGTTGCTGGCGTCCCGAATGATTCGGCTGGGGGACCCGCGCAGTGTTGCAACAGATTTGCTGCATCTCAACAAGCAGATCGGTGAGTTCGCCATGGTAGGTCCCGAGGACGAACGGCGGCGGCCCATGTTTGCGGGCGTGTTCGACGAAGCGCCCGTTGTGGGAATGACGCTTGATGCACTGGCGGCGGCGCTGGTGCGCTACCGCGACCATGACTTGCAGCGCTTCGATCTGGTGATCGTCGACGAGGCGGGGATGAACCTCCATCCCAAGCTGTCGCTGGCCCATGCGGCGGGCCGACGACTCATGCTGGTGGGGGATCACGAACAGTTGCCACCGATTGTGACGGCACCGCAGTTTCGCAACGATCCCAGTTACTGCCGCAGCCCGTTCGAGGCGCTCCAGGCTGCGCGGGGGGACCTGCTGATCCTGCTGGATGAACAATATCGCTGCCGGCCCGCGATCTACCAGTGGAGCGCCGACGCCGTGTACGGGGGCAAGGTCACCAGCCGCACCCAGGAGGCCCAAACCGTGAGCAGCATCCTAGACACACCCCTGCACTCCAGCGTGGCGTGGCTGGACACGGCTGGCGCCGCGGCCAACCAGGAGGAGAAGCACGGCCGGAGCTGGATCAACCGGTTCCAGATTGGCGCATCGCTTCGCGTCATTGAGGAACTGGTCCGGCATCAGCGCATGGACCCGGCAGACATTGGTTACATCAGTCCGTTTCGGGCCCAGGCGGACCTGTTTGCCGAGACGCTGGAGGCAACCCGCTTGCTGGGGCCGGTGGGGGATGTCACGGCCAGCACCGTCGACGCCTTCCAGGGCAGCGAGCGGCCGGTGATTCTCTACGACCTGACGACCCTGACGCCCCGCAAGCCCCACGCTGACCACCGGCGCCTCAACGTGAGCCTCACCCGCGCCCAGGACCAGCTGTTCATCCTTGGGCCCCGATCCTTCGCCCCGGCGCCCCTGGACAATCCCTGGTATTGGAGCCTGCAGAACTGGGACGCGGCACAAGTGATTCCCTTCGGCGGCCACCTGGTGCCTGACGCATTCCTTCGTTCGGTCCAGCCCCGGGTGGGCCCGCCCAAGGCCAGTCCAGCCAAGGTCAGTCCGGCGAAGGCCAGGCCGGCCAAGGCGGCCGTCAGGAAGGCGTGAGTCTCAGGTCAGCCACCGTGGGCAGGTGATCGCTGGCAGCAAGCGCCGCCCGCGTGCTCCAAACGCCGGACCAGAGGACCCCCCATTGCCGCGAAGCCAACACGTAGTCGATCCGCTGGTTCGGGGCCCCCGCCGGATACGTGTACCCGGCCGGATCGTCGAAGGTGTGGTTCACCAGCCACGCATCCTGTAGGAGCGCCGCAACTCTGGTGTAGACCGTGTCAATCGGCCCGTCGAAGCCCGGACAGAGGCCACCCGGGCATGAATTCAGGTCGCCTGCAACGATGATCGGCCGCAACGGGTGGTCCGCGCCAAGGCGTTCGAGCAGGAAGGTGGTCTGGTTGAGGCGATCGCCGTAGGGCAGGGCGAAGTGGACCGGGTAAACCGCCACCTCGGTTCCCCACGCGTCCACGATCACCTCGGTCAGGAAGCGGTTGTCCGAGTTGCTCGGCAGCCGGTCCACGCGCCAGTCAACAATCGGCAGCCGGCTCAGAAGGGCGGTACCGAAGCTTTGCTCCCGTGTGGGGGGCCCGTACACCGAATGGTATCCCAACTCCCGGGCCAGGTAGCGCACCAGATCCAGGTTGCCGCTGGTGATGCGCGCCGTGTCGCTCTCCTGCAAGGCCACGATGTCGGCGCCGATTTCGCGCAGCACCCGGGCGTACAGTTCAGGATGGACCGCCCCGCGGTTGTCGTAGCCCTGATGCACGTTGAAGGCCGCCACGCGAAGCACCGAATCGGGCCCCGGCGACTCCACCGGGGCGGCAGGTGTCAGCGCGCCGGCCACCACAACAGCCACCACCAGCACCGCGGCGCGACCCGGCCAGCGGCTGGCTGCCCGCCGCGGCGAGGCAGGGCTGGCAACGACCCATCCTGCAACCAGTAGCACCCAGGCGGTCAGCGGAAGCCACCGTTCCAGGCCCCTGAAGACATCCCCAAAGGGAACGTACGCGAACGTGAGACTGAGCACGAACAGGAACGGCAGGAGCAGCAGCACCGACCCCATGGCGACCCAGCCGCCGGTTCGTCCGCATCCCTGGGCTGCCAGTAGGGGACCCAGGGCCAACGCCAGAGCCATCAGGCCCAGCATGGCGGTGCCCGGGGCGAACCCGGAATGCCAGAATCCGTGATCCAGCACCGCCCCAAGGAGGGCCACGGACCCGGCCAGCATCACGGGTCGCGCCGGGTAGCGCCGGGTGGCCAGCCACGCGCCAGTGGCCAGGCCCAGCGGCAGCAGGGCACCCGCGAGGGGCACCGAACCGTTCCAGCGCGTCACGTGCGCAGGTGAACCCAAGGCGACGAAGACGAGGAAGATCCACGCGCCCAGCCCGGCGCCGGCAAGAACCGCTCGCCCCCGCCCGGGAAGCGGCCGAGAGGTTCGAGCCGCCTCCGGTCCCGGTGGAAGACCCAGGGTCAAACCGACGAACAGGGGAGCCAAGGCCAGCAGCAGCAAGGGGCCCAGTTCGCCCGCAAGGGGATCCCATCCCGCTGCCAAGCCGAGCGCCGCATCCAGGGCCCACGCAAGGGCAAAGCCTGCGGCGCAGGTCGATGCGTTGCCGTGGCGATCCAGATGGAGGGGCACCCACAGCAGGAAAGCGCCGCAGGCCAAGGCGGCGGGCAGGGCCGCATCGAGACCCCACCCGGGGGCAGCGATGAGCCGGGCAACGGCGAGCAGGGCGGCAAGGGCAAGATCCGGGCGGGCCATCGGCAGCCGGCGCACCAGGGGGAGCAAGACAGCCGCCAGAAGGAGCAGCGTGGCTGCCGCACTGGCATCGATCGTCAGGGCGCCGAGGCTGCGAGAATAGATCGCCGCAAAGAACGCTCGCAGGGCCCCAATCCAGAGCAGGGTGCCCAGCAGGGCAACGGCCAGGGCGACGCCGCGCCGGTCGTCCATGGCATTCGTAGTCCGGCTTTGCCGAATGCGCTTTCGGTTTGCTTTCAACAGCGCCCCCGTCGGCCCAAGGGGTCATATCGCACCGGCGGGCTGCCAGCGCATGGAACCCGCGCGAATGCTGAGCAACACCCTGTGGACATCCCTGGCATGCCTGGCCCTTCTGGGCTCCGGGCTGGGGCTGGCCGGATGCATCGACGTGGGACAAATTGCGCAAGATGCACCGGACGCGCCGGGCCCCGACCCCCCGGCAGCCGGAGCGCCCCTCAAGGTCATCTACGTTGACGTCGGGCAGGGCGACGGCACCCTGTGGATCCTGCCCGATGGCACCGCCGTCGTCTACGACTGCGGCCCCGCAGCCTCCTCGCCCGACGACAACCCCATGGTTCGCGCGCTGCGCGCCGAGGGATTCGCACAGGGGTCCACGCTGCGGGCTCTCGTGGCCAGCCACGGCCACCTGGACCACATTGGCGGATGCGAAGAAATCCTCGACGAGTACCATGTCCAGCACCTGTACGAAACGTGGTACAACGGCACCGACCGCCCCCGCAGTTACCAGCGGTTCCAGGCCGACCTGCTGGACGAGGTCGCCGCCGGTGCCACTCTGCATGTAGCCGCGGGGGCCACGGATGCGCCGCCAGGATCCCTGCCGCTTCCTGCGGGAACGACCCTGCAATTGGGCGGCGTTAGCGCCGAGATTCTCTGGCCCGCGGGACCCACCGGATCATGGGACGATGTCGCGAAGCACAGCTTCGTCGTCCGGCTCAGCTACGGCGACGTGGATTTCTGCTTCCAGGGCGACATTGAGCACGACGACGAAGCTGACCTGGCCCAGAGGTTCGGTGACCGGGACTGCGACGTGTACCTGGTGGGACACCACGGCAGCCGCCATGCCTCAAGTGCGCCTTGGATCGCGGCCATGGCGCCCAAGCTAGCCGTCGCCAGCGTGGGAAAGAATTCCTACGGACACCCGCACCCCGACGCCCTCGGCCGCCTGGCAGCCCTCGGCGTCCCTGTGCTGGCAACGATTGCAAACGGCACCATTTCCGTCACAACCCTCGGCGTCGGCTTCACGGTGGACGTCCAGCGCACGGGCCAACCACTGGATCAGGGCGAAACATCCCCCGACCCCACGCCGGCAGCCGACGCATGGATTCGCCAGATCAACGCCGACCCGCCGGGCCCCGACAACGACAACCTGGGCGAGGAATGGGTCCGTATTCGAAACCCCACGGACACGGCCATGGACTTGACGGGTTGGTCGCTGCTGGACGCCGTGGACACGACCTACAACTTCCCGGACGACTTCGCCCTTGCCGCCGGCGCCGAGGTCAAAGTGCGCACCGGCACCGGCACCGACTCGGCAAGCGACCTCTACTGGGGCCGCGGCTCGGCGGTGTGGAACAACTCGGGGGATGTTGCCGTGTTGTACGATGATCACGGTGGGATTGTGGGGGAGCTGGCTTATTGACCGGACTCCAGTAGTTCCAGCGACCGGTCCCTCCCGGCCATCTACCGCAAAATGAGCATGCTCGCACCGTGCCTGACGATGCCCTTACAGATGGGCGCTTTGACGTGCTCTCCTCGGAGGCCCGTCACCTCGTGGCCGAACAAACGGGCGCGCACCGCCGCATGGCCGAGCGAGCATCCGACTTGTTGCGGCTCGGCATGCTCATCGTCGGGCTCGTCATCACGGCGCTATCGATTGTCCCCGCATGGCTGGCACCAGCGGCCCTGCCGACGCTCACAACGGCATTATTCGTAGCCAGCGTGTTGTTTATTTTTGTTTCAATGTTTTCTGCGGTCTGGACAACACGCGTGCGCGATTTCAAAATTGGACTCCGCGCACAGGACATCAGCAAGGCCATCGATATCGGAGCGCCTGCCGACGATGTTGTTGCTTCCACAGCACATGCATATACCCAGGCCTTCATGGACAACGACAGCCCCTTGGCATCTGTCCGGCGGTGGCTGACGGCAGCCCAGACCTGCCTCATTGCCGGGCTAGCGGGCCCCATATCGACGATGGTAACCTTGATGTACTGGGGTGCAACGTGAAAGAGATGGGCGAAAAGACTGAAGCGTCCGATGCGCCAGCGCAGGCGGGCAGCTTGCCAAAGGATTTCTTTCGGCCCCAGGCGCTAGTTCAAGCGCGCAGGGCAAGAAAGAAGGACGAAGGGAAATCAACGAAGGCCGGGTGAGAGTTCTGCCTGATTCAACGGCCCCAACCGTGCAGCGCAAACCCAGTCGATTCCAATTCCCTCCAAACCAAACCACGGCGTCGTGACTTCCTCCCCAGAGGATTGATCCATCGGAGAACCGAGATGCTCAAGAGCCATGATTCGCTGCGAGCCGTTGCCGCACTATCGTTGGTAAGGCTCTGACGCTAAACTCCTAATCCGACCTTCGAGCCGGTTGGAATCGTTGCAATAAAAAGCGGCGGAGTCGTCTGCGCTATCGACCAAGATGAAAGCAAACGACGCCGCCGCAGGACGTGGGATGTCGGCCATGGCCTTC
>JBFIJP010000083.1:0-12862 GCA_041600695.1 Thermoplasmatota archaeon
CCAGGCCAGCTCGCTGGCCCTCTTCTTGCGCAGACGCTCAACGTCGTGCTCGGTGTGCTTCTTGCATTGGCCAGCGCAGTAGCGCATGACCTTGCGTGGTCGCTTCATCTATTGACCTCCGGGTGCCTCACCCGGCGCGGCATCCGGTCTGACGACCCGGGGACGCGATGAACGGTTGAGAGGCAGGCCGGCCGACGGGGGGGTTGTATTTGAAGGGTGCGGGGGCCGGGACGCGCCTACTTGGGGTCGAACGCCCCGTCCCGCTCCTTGATCTCGGTGGCCTTGGCCAATTCGACCAGCCGGGGGTCCAATTCGTCGCCCTTGCCCTCATCGATTTTCATGCGGGCGTACAGGAGGACGACATCATCGTTGTTGGCGACTTCGTACTGCTCGCGCAGCCGCACGAACCTGTTCAGGCACTCCTTGTCCTGCTTGGTGGTCAGGAACCTGCGCAGCGTGTGGCTCGACTGCCGCCGACGCTCGGTGTTCTCCCGCGTGTAGGTCGCTCGCAGGTCGTGTCCGCTGTAGTAGACGGACACGGTCTCCTGGGGAGCCGCGTCGCTACCCGGGTCTGAAGCTCCCAGGGGTCCGGCGGTGTTCTCGGCGGGTGCAACGTCCACGACGGCTGCCACTGGCGGCGGGCTCAAGTAGTCTTTGACGTGGCTCCCGCCGGTTTGGCCTCGCCGTTCCCCTTGGGCTCAGAGCCGGGGATGGCGTCCAGACCGGCGCGGCGCAGGTCGACCTTGGTCACCCAAGCGTTGGGGTACCGCTCACCGTGCCAGCGCAGCAGCACCGGCAGCAGGAAGATGGTCGCCAGAAGCGCACTGGTCAGCGTCGGGATGGTCATCATGGCCGTGTTCTGGGCCCAGACGATGACACTCGACGTGATCACCACGAAGGGCGCCAGCGTCGTCACGGTCGTGGCGACCAGAACGCGGCCAATTTCGGAGTTGGCCAAGACGGCCGCCTCGCGAGCCGGCCGGCCGTGGGTCATTTCCTCCTTGAACCGTGACACCAGATGCACTGCATCGTCAATGCCTATGCCAAGAGCCATTCCGGTCAGGATCAGGGACACGTAAGTGATCTCGTAGCCCATGGCGCTGACGATGAAGTACTGCACCCCGATGGAGAGCAGCACCGGAATCATGGTGATGACTGTCGGCGTGATGCGGCGCCAGAACATGTAGATCATGACGAACGTCGTGACCAGCATCATGTACGTGGACAACGAATTGCCGCGGGTGATGGCGTCGTTGACGGCGATGGCCGAAGCCAGCAGGCCGGTCGGGACAAGCGTCTCCGGGTACTCCCGGCCCTGGGCATCGTATTCTGCCTGCACGATTGCCACATCCTCCAGCACGTCCGCGTACTCAACGCGGTAGTTGTCCATGTCCGTGCCAAGCGATTCCCCCTGGTCGGGAGAACCGTTGGGCTGGGGTGCAAAGTTGTACCGCACCACGCCGTAGTCATAATCGACCGAGAGAACCCGGTTCATCACGCCCAGCACCGTGGGCAGTTCGTACAAGCGATCGTAGAATTGGCGCAGCGCCGCCTTGGTGTCCGGGATGCCGTCGGGGCAGGGCTGCTGAGGTCCGGGGCAGGCGTCTTGTTCGCCGTCGCCGTTGGAGTCGATGTCCCACTGGTCGTCCTGCAGCGTCGACGGCATGCCCAGCGTGGGGTAGAACAACTTCACGATCCCGACGGTGCTCATGCCGTTGCTGATGCCATGGTCGCGTTTCTCGTCGTCCGTGCACACGCCTGAATCGTCTTGGTCGATTTCGGCGGGTTGGCCGTCGCCATCGGCATCCGGGCAGGCGTACCGGCCCGACATTTCCTGTTCAATGCGCTCCAGATAGTCAAGGCTCGCAGGCGCGGTCATGTCGCCCCGCACGACGACGGCCACTTCAACCGGGATGCCGACCGACGCATCGATGTCGCTCAGTACCCGCATCGAATAGCTGTCCTTGTCCAGAATGGGCGGGTCGATGAAGGACCCTCCCCAGATGTCGACTCCCTTGACAGCCACCGTGGCAACCATGCCGGCGATGACGATGCTGAAGACGGCAATGATGAGGATGGGGTGGTTCTGGTTGGCCTCGGCCATGCGACCCATGGCGGTGTTGCGCTGCTTGTCGCGCAGCTCCTCTTCAAGGGCCTTGCGCCGCGCCTCGCGCATTTGCGCCGTTTCGTTGGGATCTTGGTCCAGCCGCTTGCCTTTTCGCACCAGACGCTGGTCATGGAGCATCAGGGTGGCCGGCAGGAGCAGGATGCACGCGAGATACGCGGTCAGCATGCCGGCGCCGACCATGATACCAAACTGGCCGATGGCCTGGATCCGGCTGAAGTACAGCGAAACGAAGCCGGCCACCGTGGTGACGGTGGTGATGAACAGGGCCGAGCCGACGTGGCGGGCCGACTGGATGATCGATTCCTGGACGCCGTAACCCAGTTCCCGCTCCTCTAGGTAGCGCGCGATCACGTGCATGGCATAATCGATGCCGGCACCCAGGATCAGGGCAATGAGCAGCATCGTCAGCATGTTGAAGTGGACGCCGACCAGGAAACCGACCGTGATGGTAACCGAAATGGCAACCGCAAGGACGAAGAGTGCGAGGAACGTCTCAAAGACCCGCTTCTGAAGGACCGTGAATGCGGAAATGGTGGCAACGATGAGCGCCGCCAGGATCCACAGCGGTCCCTCGGCAATGGCAACCGTATCCAGCGTACCGTAAATCACGTCGATGCTGATCGGCTCGTTGGTGGTCTGCGTGTGGTAGGGGTTGTTCTCGTCCAGCTCGAGGCCGAGAACCTTCATCTCCGCCTGCCAGTCGCGGTAGACCTGGAGGTCGTGCCCCTTCTCCATGATGACGAGCTGGATGCCCGCCTGGTGGTTGCGCGACAGGACGTTGTCGTAGATGAGCGTCTCACCGTACAACGACAGAGCCTGCTCGAACAGGAACTTCATCTGTTCGTTGCCCCGCGCGTTATCAGGAGGAAGTTCGTTTTCACCTGTGACAAGCAGGTTCATCGCCTTCACGAGACCTGGAAGTGAAACGGTCGCGGTGACGTACGGAACCTCTTCGAACCGTTTCATCAGGTGCTCTTGCTCGCGCAGCGACGCAGGCGAAGTCACCTGGTTGCCGTCGTTACCCGTGGTGTAGACAAACATCACGTTGTCGGCGCCGAGCTCCTGGTTGAGCACGAAGTTGGCGTCGAAGTAGTCGCCCGTGGGAAGCAACTCGTAGATGGAAATGAAGGACGTCAGGTTGTACAGGGCGGGCAGCGATGCAAAGAACAGGACCAGAAAGACCGTCAGGATCTTGCGGGGGTTGTTGGCGACGGTTTCGCCAACCCGCTCGATCAGGTCGCCCCTGCCCCCTTCCTCCGAACCGTCGCCTCCGGCGCTCAGCGACGTGAGGGCCAGCGTCCCCGCGCTGCGGCGGGCTGCCTGTGCCTCGCGCCGGCTCTTCATGTCGTCACCTCCCGTCGATCAGCACGCCAGAACTGCCAGAACTCGTAGTCGTCGAATTTGGGCTCGTACGCTTCGGCGACTAGGGACCAGCTCCCTTCGGCGTCGGCGTGCACCTCGGCGCGCCAGGTCCCCCCGAGGTGCTCCCGCACCTCGCTGCGGTCCCCGTAGGTGCCTGTGATGAATTCGTCGCGGATCTGGCGCGTGCGGTCAATGAGGTAGTGGGCGCGCTCGGCTCCATCTGGGCTGAAGAGGCGCACTTCAACCGTGCCCAGAGGGGATTCGTTGTCCTGCCCCTCCGGCGGCTCCTGCACCAGCACCACATCGATGACGAAGCGCACCCTCGTGGTGCGGTCGGCGACGGCGATGTCCAGCGGCTCGCTCGTTCCCACCATGGGTCCGGCGGCCTGGGCGTAGGCCGCGGCGGCCTCGCCGGTCAGGGTCGCGTAGGCCTGCGTGGTATTGTCGGTGACCACCCGGACGCCGTCACGGAACTGGTCCCCAGACCCTGGGCTCTGGCGGTTCAGGAACTCGCGCAGGTTCTGGAACACGATGTTGTCAGGCAACGCAGTCACGTCGTCGATGACAATCTGGCCCTCCTCGCCTCCCTGGTCTGCCAAGTCCGCGATGGCGCTGGCGAACGCCTTGGCTGCATCAGCATTCTCGCCCGCGTCCAGAGCAACGCGCCAGAGGAAAGGCTCCCTCCAGATGTCGTCGCCGAGGCAGCCGCTTGATCCAACGCTAAGTACCAGAAACAGAGCCAGCAGCGCACTGACTCGTCCACCTTTTGACCGCACCAACGGCGGATACCCGATTTCCCCTATTTCACCGATATGACCCAGCGCGGCCGGCCGTGCGGGGGGGTGATGCACGGGCCGCCCGACTGCCTGGCGGCCTCTGCGCCGGCCGGCAGACATCAGGTGTGTCCAAATCGTTAAGTAGGGCTTCCTTTCCAAGCGCGCTTGCCATGGAAGAACCGCTTGCCCGCGTGGAGATCAGCCGCACGCCCTATGGAGGCTACCAAGCCGTCATCTGGAGCGAGACCGAGGGCGACAAGGAGTTGCGCGCTGCCACGCTCGACGGTTTGCTGCGCGAATTGACCATGGATTTGGAGTTCGCCGCCGGCGAGCACATGCGTGAAGGTCGCGGCACCGAGTTCTCCGTTGAGGAAGAGTTCGAGAACCTCCAGTACGCTCAAGATTGGGAGTAGGGCGACCAGAGGGAGCGCTACTCCCAAGATGGCGGTCGCGCTTGCGCGGCCGTCGGATTGGGAGTAAAGCTGAGCGAAGCGAAGGGAGGTCTCCTTTGAGCGCTGGCCGACCGCGTTCCCGGGGGCTTTGACGCCGCCGACCCGGGCTGGCCCCCGCCGTGACCGCCGGACCGAGGGCGTGGCAACCGCCGGAATGCCGCCGCCCGCCTCGTCCACGCATGGACTCCCGCCAGATTCGCGTTGTGCCCGCATTGCCCGCATGCCGGTCGCGGAGCCGGGTAACCCCTGCTTTTGCCCGACGGGGGCGGGCCCCGCGTGGAACGAGGCTGCACGTCCCGTCAGCGACGAGGGTGTCCGGACGGGCCGGCGCCCGCCCGGAACCGGTGCTGTCGAATGATTTGGCCTTGACGCCAAACGGGCTCCGACGGCCAGATGAGGGGTTCCCCGGGAGGAAAAGCGCTGGCTTTGTTACCAGACTTGGAGTACAGCATCAGAGTCAACTATACGATTGACAAATCCTCCCACTCAAATTCGTCCGGCGAGACTTGCGCGTATTCCACCGGGTACCAGCCCGGGGGGCAGGGGTGATGGTTTGCAAGCTTGTCCGTTATCATGAATCCAACGCCCGGGATGGCGGGGGCGTTCCTGCCAAGGAGTTCTGGATCGCCACAAATATTTGCATGATCAGGCACGTCTACGCAAATCGATCGGTAATAGCCCAGAAAGTCGGGGTCGCACAGTTCGTAGGAAGCTTCGCCAGCCCCGGTTGTCGAAATGGCGGTTCCCTTTCCCAGCAGGGCAGCACACGATTCTTCCAGAACACCATCATAGTAGCATTCCGCTTCACCGTCGTGCACCCAGAAGACGTGCCGCGCGAGGCCGCCTTTTCCCTCAACGTAGCCGCGCCCCGAGCCGTCACAATCCCAGCGGTAGCGATAGTCATGCGGCGGCTCAAGGTCACTGCCGGACGCTGCAAATTTGTACATGGATTCGATGAGCATGTCGACCAGCCAAAGGAGGATCGGGTTTCCTCCGGCCATTTGCTCGCCGACAAGGCCTTCGGTGACGCGTCGTATGTCGTCGACGTATTGTCCGCCTTCATTCATGTCGGCAATGGCTCCGCTGCAGGCGACTAGGTACGGGGTCATCGACATATCTTCGATTCGTTCATCAGGAGGGATATTGCCGATGGATCCGAGCGCCGCCATCTCAAGATCTCTCACTTGCTGGCGGGCTTCGATGGCAGCGGTGCGCACGTCCGGCGGCGTGCCCGGCCCTGAGAAAAGGTGTTCCGCCAAGAATTCCACGTAGCCATCGAAATCATCTGTTGCAAACGAGTCGCAGGCGGAGGCGCGATCCCGTTGGCGGCTCGAGGATGCCCATTCATCGAAGGCAAAATCGCATGTGTTCACGAGGGTGGAGAACCAGGCCTCAAGGATTTCTGGGGCTGGGCTCCCGGGGCCGCATGCGTGTGCCGACGATTCGGTGACCAGCGCGGCCGCCGTGGCCAGTGCCGGGCAGGCGAAATCATGGTTGACGGACTGAAGGTCGGGTGCTTCCGTCGTTGCAGTGCCGGCCGATGCGATGAACAGCAGGGCGAGGCAGGCGGCGGGGGCGAAGCAGCGCGGTGTCGGTTTGCGTCGGTCAGAATTGGATCGTATCATGGGTATGACCGCATGACCAATTGCGTGGCCATTCATGAATGGCCTTGAACAAACACTGGCCTGTGGCTAACAAACGTTTTACCGGCGAATGCAGGCTGTGCACCCATGGGGTGGCGTCACCTGGTTTTGCTCGTTGCCGCGGTCATCGCCGGATGCATCAACCCCGGCGACGGCCCGGTGAATCATTTCGGCACCGGGGAGGTCGGCCCCGCTGTGCAGCAGATCGCCACGGGCGCCGCCGATCTCCACTTGCTGGCGCACGGGCAACCCGGAGATTTCGTCATCATCACTTGGACCGCTGATTGTTCCACGACCGAGGCAGCCATAGGCTACAAACTTCAATTCTCGGCCGAAGGCGCCGACGGCCTTTACGCGGTTGTTGGACCGACTCCGATTCTCGGGGATGAAGGCCGGTTCAATCGAGGGCACGTCGAGGTGGGGTCCCTGGGGGGAGGCGTTGCGACAATGGGCCCCGGAGTCGGGCAGACCATTCGTTCCGCTGCCGGGGTGGACGGTTGGCTGGTTGCCGTGCTGGCCGACGCGGCCTGGGATTTGCATCTTGTCGCCTCGACGGCACCCACAGACTGCATCTGGCGCGTCGACACGGCGCAGGGCCGTGGGGCGACGCTTTTCGCCTTCGATGTGCCTCCGGCCGCGGCTGCTCCGCTGCCGTGGGCCGCGGAGTTTGCGCCCAAGACGCGGGGATGGACCCATTTCCAGTGGCGGCAAGGCGACCCGACCGGTGATGAGGCACGCTTCTTCGACGCGCAATTCCCCAACGGATTCCAGGTTCGCGATTACTCCCGGCATTCAGGGAGCTCGTCCAACAGCTCCCCGGGGAGGTTTGCGGGAACTTTCTGGGGCGAGCCGGGGCAGGCCAAGCTGGACATCATCTGGGCTGGCGACGGCGGGGGTCGGGTGTACGCCTGGCATGCCCCCATCAGTCCCGATGACGTTCCCCCGGTTCTTGCTGGCGTGGGGTACTGTGATGATCATGAATGCCGCCAGTTCCCGACCTGAAGGCCTACGGGGCTGACGGTCTCACGCCGGCCGGAACCGCATGGCCGACCACGTTTCGTCGATGCTGATTTGCCGGACCGGTCGAATGCCTTTGTCCTGGAGGGTTTCCCAGAGCTTGTCCCGGTTGAGGTCGGTGCCAAGCTTGCCTGCCTTGGGGTAGGCAATCCAGGCCAGGGCGTCGGCCTGGGCGGCCTCGATGGCGGCTAGGCCATGATCCGACAATTCGGCCGCGTTGGCTGCAAACACCAGCACCGCTGGCGAGTCGCTGGCCTGCTTCACATCCAACTGGAGTCCCGACGGGGCGTTGACAACGCAAATGGTTTGCTCCTTGAGTTGGAGCTTGGAGGCGAGCGTCATGGAAGTGATGGCCCCCGCAGCGGCCCGGATCACCTGACGTTCGTCCCCACCATGGTAGGGCGCCATCAAGGGGCTGAGGGCACGGGGGCCACGTGCCGCCATGACGCACCGCCTTTTGATCTGACTCCTGGCGGCCCGTTGGCCGTTCGAGCTTCACCGGCCTTCGCGCAGGTCAACGGCGAGGTACCAGACATGGACGCCGAGGACTCAGAATACCAGCATAGGCGCGATCAGCAAGTGCCGCCGCAGGGCCGCTTGGGCCTTGAGTGCGGGTTCCTCGACACCCCTGCGGGTCCCTCGACACCCCTGCGGGTCCCTCGACACCCCTGCGGGTCCCTCTTTCTCCTGCACACGGGATGGGCAGGGGCAGCTAGGCCAAAGCCGTGGCCGCCTCATGGCCGGCCGAGGGACTTGGCAGCGAAGGTAGGCTTCAGGCAACGCCCTGGCGGGTGCCAGGCCTGGCGGCTGCAGCAAGGTGTGGCATCCACCCTTCGCTGCGCTACGCGCCCTGTGGGTCGCGGTCCAGCCGTCAAGTGCGGGCCGCCGCAAAAGGCGCGGCATCGACCCTCCGCTTGGCTACGGGTAGATGCCGCGCTTTCGAATCGCGTCGGCTACCCGCTTGACGGCCAACATATACGCCGCCTGCCGGGTTGTGATGTCGGCCTCGCGCTCGTAGATCTCGTGCACCTGGCTGAACGCCCGTGTCATGATCTGATCCAGCCGCTCGTTGACTTCCGCCTCCGTCCAGAAGAACGACTGTAGGCCCTGCACCCACTCGAAGTAACTGGCGGTCACACCGCCAGCGTTGCACAGGACATCAGGAATCACGTACACGCCGTTCTCGGCTAGGATCTTGTCCGCCTGGGGCGTCGTGGGGCCGTTTGCGCCCTCGGCCAGGATTCGGCATTTGAGTCGGGGCGCGTTGTCCTTGTGGATGACGCCCTCCAGGGCCGCCGGCACCAGGACATCGACCTTGAGCTCCAGCAGGTCCCTGTTGTGGATCGGTTTGGAGCCGGGGAAGTCGACGACGCTGCCGGTTTTCTGAACGTGTTGCATGAGTGCCGGCACGTCGAAGCCGTCGGGGTTGTGGATGCCGCCGTTGACGTCGCTGACGGCGAGGATCTTGCAGCCCATGTCGGCGAGCAGTGGGGCAGCGTGGCCGCCCACGTTGCCAAAGCCCTGGATGGCGACGGTGGCACCCTGGAGGTCCATGCCGAGCGTCTTGGCGGCTTCGCGCACGCAGAAGCTGATGCCGCGGCTGGTGGCCTTCTCGCGCCCCTCGGAGCCGCCAATGTCCAGCGGCTTGCCGGTGACGATGCTGGGTACGGCGTGGCCGACGTTCATGGAGTAGGTGTCCATGAACCAGGCCATGGTCTGCGCGTTGGTGTTGACGTCGGGGGCGGGGATGTCGATGTTCTCACCGATGACGACCTGGATTTCGCTGAAGTAGCGGCGCGCTAGCCGTTCCAGTTCACCGTGGGTGAGGTCCCGGGGGTCGACGATGACGCCGCCCTTGGCGCCGCCGTACGGGATGCCCACGACGGCACATTTCCATGTCATCCACATGGCGAGGGCCTTGACCTCGTCCAGGGTCACGTTTTGGTGGAAGCGGACGCCGCCCTTTCCGGGGCCCCGCGCCATGGAGTGCTGCACGCGGTAGCCGGTGAAGACCCGGATCGTGCCGTTGTCCAGTCGCACGGGGATGTAGACTTCCAGCGCCCGCATGGGGTGCTTGAGAATCTCGTGGATATTGGGATCTAGCTTCATGCGCTTGGCGACGTGGCGCAGTTGTACGAGAGCCATCTCGTACGGGTTCATTTGGGTGGGTGCCTCGTCGTCGACCATCGGACCGAGCGCTGGGAAGAGATCACCCCTTAAATGCGACGGGGGGTGTGGGCGGTCGTGGTCAGTTTCGAGCCCAGTCAGTGGTCGGCATGGGTTTGGTTCCTCTATGCCTTCGCCAGTGTCTACCTGGTGGGGTTCGCGTGGTTCTTCGTCCGGTTTGAACAGGAGGAGCGAAAGGCCCTGGCTGGTGATCGTCAAGCCTTGGTCCGTTTCAACCGGCTGCTGGCAGGCTTTCCCAATTCCTTTTATGCCAAGATGTTGGGCAAGAGGGCGTTGGAGGCAACAGGCAATGGCGACGAGTCCGAGCAGTAGCTGCGGGGTCGGGGTTTGTCCGGAGCGTGGCCACCTGGGTGGTGGCGTGCTCAACGGGTGTGTCGGGGGCCGGCTCGCGGCCGGCCTGAGCGGAATGGTTTCGGCGAGCCAAACGGCCGCCCGAACTCCAGTGGAAGCTAAGCTTCGATTGTAGAGTTACCAGTAGAAGTATTCGTGTGTATCAGATGTGCAAGGGGGGGAGAACATTCCACTTCCTCCGTTCGATTTGTATCATGGCTGCCTCCCGTATTTAACACCTGTGAACACAGTATTCAACACCCAGACCTCAAGCAGCCGTTGGGGCCAGTTGCTGTGGAATTCGCAGCCGAAATGCGCCTTACGTACCGCTTGGTTCGCGGAAGTGTACATGTTCAAATGCGGCGCCGCAAACGAAACATTCGCCGCCGCTAGCCATGCCGGTTTCCGGTGGAATCCGAACCACCCAAACAGCCAACTGACGGTCTACTGCAGCGCAATACCAGGCTTCAGCGGATCGGCGACCGCCCGCTTCGGATGATCCGGAGCCGCATCGTCGTCCGCCGCAAACACCTCAATGGCCGGCACCCCAAGTTCCTGCTGTAGGAAGGCCACAGCGCCCCGCAGAATCGCCGCCTCGTCGCCGTCCGCGACAATCGTGTCCTGCCAGGACGCCAACTGCTTGACCTGCCCGGGCAGCTTGCCGGCGAACTTCTGCACCACCTTGCCCAGGCTCCGCATGGCCGGATTGGCCATCACCTTGCCCATGAAGTCACCCATGGGGAATTTGCCGTTGGACGCCGCGTCGTCGATTTGGATCGCCAGCTCCAACAGGCTACGCTTCCACGCGGGCGTGGTGAACACCGTCAGCTTGGACGGTGCAGCGATGCCGGCCAGCTTCATGATGGTCTTCGCGTCGTCCATGAACGCCTTCAGGTATTCCTCCTGGTCGATCACGATGGCAGGCCCGCCGGTGGCCGGCTCCGGGAAGGGCTGCTGGCTGCACAGGCCTTCGCCGCCCGCGCGTGCATACATCTCCTCCGCCACATGGGGCAGCATCGGACACAATGCCACCGCCCAGTCTCGCACCAGGGCCTGGAGAAGCGCCCCGTTGGCCCCCCCGCGCCGCTGGTACCACCGGATCAGGTCGGGTACCGTGTACACCAATTCCGTCGCCGCCGTGCGCAGATCATACGCCTCCAGGGAACCACGCGCGCGGGCAATCGTGCGGGCAAACGATGCCTGCAGCCATCCGTCCATGGCATCCTCGCTGCCAGCGGCCGCCAGAACGTCGTCCGTGATGCGGCAAATTCGCTCCACGTGCCGCCGATAGTCGAGAACGATGGATGGATCCCATTCAATGTCCACGTGGGGGCTGCCGACGTGGCAGTAGTAGAGCCGCATGGGGTCCACACCGTACCGCTGTGCCGCGCCCGGAATCGGCTCGGCGCCGCCCTTGCTCTTGCTGATCTTGGCGCCGGCCTTCTGGGTCACCCACCAGTTGACAAAGATGCCCCGGGGCCACATCTTTGGGTCGTCCAGAAGGGCGACGTTGTTCATGATGTAAACCGGGAAGTGCACGGTCTGGTGCTCCTTGCCGCCCAGGTTGATGTCCACGGGGCCCCAGTACAGGATGTCCTCGCGAACCTGCTGCCAAAGCGCACTGGCCGCCCCGCCGCGGCCGTTGAAGACGTAATCGAAGAAATCGTCGCTCAGGTCGTCGACCGACAGGCGGCCGTCGTTAACGTACAGACTCACGATGTAGTACCACGGATAGAACGTGGAGTCCGCGATGGGCTCAATGATCCAGCCGTCCTTGAACGGGAACTCGGTTCCCAGCCAGGCCCCTCGGCGAACGCAGGCCCGGTCGCCAAACCACCGCATCACATTCTCGATGTCGTCGTGGTAGCGCTGCGGGAAGATCCGCATGGACTTGGCATGCGCCACGCCCTTGTCGGTCCACTGCGGGTCGGCGTAGTGGATGAAATCCTGGTCCGGGATGCGCCGGATATCCACCAGTTCCCCGGCGCGGCTGATGACCGGCTCCGAGAACTGCCGAATCATGCGGCCGTGGTCCGCCGCCACGAACGTTTCCCTGAGCTCGTCCTTGATGACCTTGATCCGCTTGCCCTCGTACTCGCCACAAAGCGCGTTGAGGACACCCTTGTTGAACTCGTCCGCGTAAATCTCGTCCGTGGCCGCATCCAGGGCTTCCTTGTCGTCCTGGCTGGTGACCCCATGCTTCTCGTACGCCACTCGCGCCGGGAGGTCGTCGTAGCCCTCAATGTCCACGATGCGGGGCGGGTCGCCCAACTCCTCCAAGAGACCAGCGTCCACGTAGGCGGCATAGTCGAAGGGTGCGTGGCCCGGCACCGACATGACCACGCCGGTGGCGATCATGGGGTCCACAAACGAGCCCCGCACAACCGGCACCTTGGCCCCCGTCACAGGCGCCGTGGCCTGCTGGCCGAGCAGCGATGCCCCAGCCACCTCGATGTCCAGGCCCTCCGCCCTCTCGAACTGCCACTCCAGCTTGGTGCGCCCCTGCCTGGACACGAGCCACACCTCGGAGGGGTCGGTGTCCGCGACGGCGCCGTCGCGCCACACGCGCACCAGTTCGTAGGTGGCCTCCGGGTGAATCCAGAGATTGGTGACGCCAAAGATCGTCTCGGGGCGCAGCGTGGCGCAGGGCAGGATGATGGTGTCAAAGTTGTCGTCCGTGTCGACGACTGCGCCCGCCGGAATCTGGAAACGCAGGGCAACGAACTCCTTGATCTCCGCCGAGCCGCCCTGCTTGATGTCCGTCTCGGACTTGTCCACTGCCACTGGGCCGGCGACCGGGCAAAACGGCGCGTAGTGGGGCTTTTCAATGAGGTACCCGAGGTCCTGGAGGCGCCGGAACTGCCACTGGATGAAGCGGTTGTAACCGGGCTCGATGGTGGTGCAGTTGCGCCGCTCGTCAATCAGGAAGCCGAACTTCTTCCAGTAGTCGTACGTGTAGACATGGGC